>JAKFEP010000050.1:0-5304 GCA_036675645.1 Methylotenera sp.
CAAAAGCAGATAATGGTAAAGTTAATGCAGTAACAACTAGAAGACTCTTAATGTTCAGTTTCATCATATTTCCTTTTCAGTAATTAAATTGACTGTGTGTAAAACACAGACACCATTCTAGAGAGGTGAACAAAATATCGAATAAGGCAAGTGCTGATATTGCTGTAAGAGATTTCTTACCATAGGATGTATTCCATTTAATATTGATTTTTGTCTGATAGTAGTTGATACATACCTTGACTCAAAAGCAAGGTTAAGCGGCACATGATAAATATAATTTATCAAATAAATAAAAACTATTAAATATACTTATACTAATTCATGCTTTATGATGCACGTTCTGTAATAAACAACAGGTTAAATAAAGGTTGTTTATCATCACATAGTTTTTTTACATCAGTTTTTTTATCATCAAAGAAGGAAGTAACAATGGCAGCAGTATTAAATGTTCCAAACGTAGTATTTAAAACCCGTGTGCGCGATGAAAGTATCGGTGGTGAAAACCCATTCCGTTGGCAAGATATCACTACAGCTGATATTTTTTCAGGTAAAAAAGTGATTGTTGTGGCTCTGCCAGGCGCGTTTACGCCAACTTGTTCTAGCACACACTTGCCAGGCTTTGAAGCTAAGTATGATGAGCTTAAAGCATTGGGCGTGGATGAGATTTATTGCTTAAGCGTAAACGATGCGTTTACGATGTTTCAGTGGAGTAAAAATCTTGGCGTGACAAACGTTAAAATGTTGCCAGATGGCAACGGTGATTTTACGCGTGGCATGGGCATGTTAGTTAAAAAAGAAAACTTAGGTTTTGGTGATCGTTCATGGCGTTATGCGATGTTGGTTGATGATCATAAAATCGTGCAGTTATTTGCTGAACCAGGCAAAGCTGATAATCACGATGAAGATCCGTTTTCAGTCAGTGATGTTGAAACAATGTTGAATCATTTAAGAAAATAATTTAACAAGCATTAGAAATCGGCGATGTGATGAGCATCGCCTTTTTTGTTTAACCCTTATAGCTAAAGAGAATACAATTGTCAGCATATACCCCAACCACTCAATACGATTATGATTTATTTGTGATAGGCGCAGGCTCTGGTGGCGTGCGTGCAGCGCGTATGGCCTCTGGCTTCGGTGCAAACGTTGCGATTGCCGAAGATCGATATTTTGGCGGCACTTGTGTCAATGTGGGTTGTGTACCTAAAAAATTGTATGTGTATGCGTCACAGCTTTCTGAGAGCTTTGCGGCTGCAGCTGGTTTCGGCTGGAAAGTAGGCGATTCTGCATTCACTTGGGCTAACTTAGTCGCCAATAAGGATAAGGAAATTGGTCGCTTACAAAATGTGTACGATAAATTGTTGCGTGATAGCCATGTCACCGTGCTAAACGGTCGTGCGACATTAATGGATGCGCATACCGTAAAAGTGGGTGACGCTACTTATACGGCGGAACGTATTTTAGTGGCGACGGGTGGCTGGCCATATGTGCCAGAGGTTGAAGGCAAAGAGCACATTGTTACCTCAAATGAAATTTTTAATCTGCCCAACTTACCCAAACAAATGGTGATTGTTGGCGGTGGCTACATTGCGGTGGAATTTGCAGGCATTTTGCATGGCTTGGGTGTGGATGTAACGATTTTTGAGCGTGGCGAAAAAGTATTGCGCGGCTTTGATGAAGACGTACGCGACTTTTTGGTGGCAGAAATGATTAAAAAAGGCATCAAGTTTATGCCAAATACCAGAGTGGATAAGATTAACCTAGATTGTGAAGGTTTAACCGTGCACACCACCAAAGGTGAAACGGTGACTACTGATTTGGTGATGTATGCGACAGGTCGCGTTCCTAACACTAAAAACCTAGGTCTAGAGGCGCTGGGTGTGGCCTTGGACGAAGTGGGTGCAATTAAAGTGAATGACGATTACCAAACCAATGTACCGTCTATTTATGCATTAGGAGATGTGACCAATCGCGTGAATTTGACGCCTGTGGCGACATCTGAAGGTATGGCTTTAGTGAACAAACTATATTCTAGCCAATACAGGAATGTGGATTATGACAATATTCCTACCGCAGTGTTTAGCCAGCCTAGTATTGGTACCGTAGGCTTAACGGAAGCAGAAGCACGGGGAAAATATCCTGAAGATATTGATATTTACAGAACAGATTTTAAGCCGATGAAAAATACCCTGTCAGGCAGCAGTGAGCGCACCTTAATGAAAATGGTTGTGGTGCGCAGCACAGATGTCGTCGTTGGCATGCATATGGTAGGGCCTGATGCAGGTGAGATTATTCAGGGCTTTGCAGTGGCCATTCGCGCTGGTGCCACCAAAGCGGTGTTCGATAGCACTATTGGTATTCACCCGACTGCGGCAGAAGAATTTGTGACGATGCGTAAGCCAGTGGCATAACGTACTAGAATTTTGAAACTCTACTTGCATTTAATCTGCTTGTAAGCAGCTTATGGTCTTGCCGAAAAAACTGATTTGGGCAATAATTCTATATTCGAAATTTATAATTTAATTCGTTTCAAATGGGCGTTTCGCTAAGTCTACATGTAGATACTTAACGGTTTTGCTCTACTTTTGTTTGAAAACTTTCTGTTTAAAATCTTAAAAGTTTTCAAAGGCCAAATTTTTAGGGAGATAACAAATGGCAACGCGTAATGATTTAGCCAACGCCATCCGTGCACTATCCATGGATGCAGTACAAAAAGCAAACTCAGGTCACCCGGGCGCACCAATGGGCATGGCAGAAATTGCTGAAGAGCTTTGGAACCACCACTTAAGCCATAACCCAAACAACCCAAAATGGGCAAACCGCGATCGCTTTGTATTATCTAACGGCCACGGCTCTATGTTGATCTATTCATTGCTACATCTGACTGGCTACGCATTGCCAATGGATGAAATTAAAACATTCCGTCAACTACATTCCAAATGTGCTGGTCACCCAGAGTATGGCTACGCGCCAGGTGTTGAAACAACCACTGGCCCATTAGGCCAAGGCATTTCAAATGGAGTAGGTTTTGCGATGGCAGAAAAATTATTGGCCGACCAGTTCAATAAACCTGGCCACAAAATCGTAGACCACCACACTTATGTATTCTTAGGTGACGGCTGTATGATGGAAGGCGTTTCACATGAAGCCTGCGCACTAGCTGGTACATGGGGTCTGGGCAATTTAATCGCCTTCTGGGATGACAATGGTATCTCTATCGATGGCCATATTGAAGGCTGGTACACAGACGACACTGCAAAACGTTTTGAATCATATGGCTGGCATGTGCAATCAGTCGATGGCCACGATGTAGCAGCAATTGGCAAAGCGATTGATGCAGCGAAAAAAGTAACAGATAAGCCATCGCTTATCTGCTGTAAAACCATTATTGGTAAAGGTTCACCTAACAAATCAGGCAGCCATGATTGCCATGGTAGCGCACTTGGTTTAGATGAAGTGGCTGCAACGCGTGCAGCTATTGGTTGGGCTCACGAGCCGTTTGTAATTCCGGCCGATATATACGCAGGTTGGGATGCAAAAGCCAAAGGTGCTAAAGCCGAAGCTGATTGGAATGATAAGTTTGCAGCTTATGCAAAAGCTTACCCAGCAGAAGCTGCAGAGTTTAAACGCCGTATGGCAAACGAATTACCAGCGAACTGGAAAGCCGCAACTGATGCATTTATCGCGGCAACTAACGAAAAAGCAGAGGGTATTTCAACGCGTAAAGCGTCTCAAAACGCCATTACTGCATTAGCCCCAATTCTGCCTGAATTCTTGGGCGGTTCGGCTGACTTAACTGGTTCTAACTTGACGTCGTGCCCTAGTTTTGTGCATGTAGACGCGAAAAAGCCCGGTAACTATATTTCCTACGGTGTGCGTGAGTTCGGCATGGCAGCCATTATGAACGGGATGGCTTTACATGGTGGTTTCTTGCCATTCGGCGGCACTTTCCATCAGTTCACCGATTACATGCGAAACGGCATGCGTATGTCTGCATTGATGCATCAACGCGTGGTTTACGTATTGACACATGACTCAATTGGTCAGGGTGAAGACGGTCCTACACACCAACCAATCGAAACTACTGCTGGCTTGCGTTATATCCCACGTATGGATGTTTGGCGTCCTGGTAGTGCGACAGAAACTGCAGTGGCTTGGGTAGCGGCAGCAGAGCGCGCAGATGGCCCAACCAGTCTGGTATTAAGTCGTCAAAACGTATCTGGCTTGAAACATGATGCCAAAGATTTTGCAGGTATTCGCAGGGGCGGTTATGTATTGTCTGAAGTGGCTGGTGCACAAGTAACTTTAATCGGTACTGGTTCTGAGTTGGAAATTGCGGTAAAAGCTGCGGCAGAGTTAAACGCGGCTGGTGTTAAAACCCGTGTGGTTTCTATGCCATCAACCAACGTATTTGACCGTCAAGACGCAGCTTATAAAGCCAGCGTATTGGGTACAGCAAAACGCGTGGCGATTGAAGCGGGCGTAACTGACTTCTGGCGTAAGTATGTTGGCTTAGAGGGCGCAGTGGTAGGTATCGATACTTTCGGTGAATCTGCCCCAGGTGGCGTGTTGTATAAGCACTTCGGCTTTACGACTGAAAACTTGGTTGCTGTTGCAAAATCAGTATTATAAGTAGTCAGCACAGTAGTATTTAGTGTGATTGTAAAAGAGCCTCCGCGTGAGGCTCTTTTTTTTGCTAAAATACCATCATTAAATAATGGTTAATTCGTGAGAGGTAAGCATGGCAGTTAAGGTAGGCATTAACGGCTTTGGTCGTATTGGTCGTATGGCGTTGCGTGCAGTGATACAGGAAAAAGAATTCAGCGATATTGAAGTGGTGGCCGTTAATAGCTCATATGATCTTGACTATATTATTTATTTGCTGAAATACGATTCTGTACATGGACGTTTTGATGCCAAGCTGGAAGCTGATAATGGCAGTCTGCTAGTCAATGGTAAAAAAATCTATCTTACGGCAGAGCGTGACCCAAACAATATTGATTGGAAAGCGAGTGGCGTAGATGTTGTGATTGAGTCTACCGGGGCCTTTCTAACACTGGATACCTGTCAGCCACATATCAATAACGGGGCTAAAAAAGTGGTGCAATCTGCACCGGGTAAAGACGAAACCCCGATGTTTGTGTATGGCGTTAACCACAAGGACTACCAAGGACAGGCCATTGTCTCAGCAGCTTCATGTACCACCAATGGCTTAGCGCCTCTAGTCAAGGTGTTGCATGATAACTTTGGCATCAAGCGCGGCCTGATGACGACGATCCATGCTGCAACCGCATCACAACTGACTGT
>JAKFEP010000058.1:0-5253 GCA_036675645.1 Methylotenera sp.
AGGCTTAAGTTGCAAGGCCGGTCTCCGGGCTTGTGAGCTTTAGTTTTGCGCCTTCCCAAGCTTTTAATGCTCAGTGGCTTTTGCAAAACTTTTATGAACAAATCACGACTCACTTACCGTTGCGGGGGCAGCATAGGCATTGTTGATTTCTTGTAGTTAAATAATAACTAAAACTAACGCACCTAATTCCCAGTTTCACCCTGAATAAATAAACAAGTTTAAATAAACAGTGGCACCTTACAACAAGGTTGAATTATATCGCCATATGTTGTTTTTTATGCACTTGCACAATTTAAATTTACGTCATAACTGGGTTAAACGTGTTAAATTACTTTGAATAGCTCGCGTTAGCTATTGACTTAAATGAATTTTTTAATTTATAGTGGGGCAATGGAAGCAGATTTAAAAAGTTTAGAGGAAAAAATTTCCAAACTTATCTCTTTGTGCGGTCAACTGCGCGAGGAGAATGGTCAATTGCGTGACAATATAATGCTTGCCCAGCAAAAAACCGATGCCTTAAAAAGCAGTATGCTACTGGCTAGCAATAAACTAGAAGCTTTATTACTGTCTGTGCCAGAAGCTGAGGATGCGCCATGAGTGCAGTTAAACCTGTAGATGTATCGATTATGGGACGCGAGTTTACTGTGTCGTGTACCGATGAAGAACGTGAGGGTTTGCTTAACGCGGTGAGCTATCTTGATAAGAAGATGCACGATATTCGTGATTCAGGCAAAGTAGTGGGGCTGGACCGCATCGCAATTATGGCGGCGTTAAACTTATCTCATGAATTATTAAATACTAAAACTGGTGAGGTTGACATCGGTGATTATAAGCGTAGGATTAGTGCCATGCAGAATCAAATTGATGAAGCGATGGCAGCGCCAACTAAGCTGTTATAATAATTTCACAAACTTGTAATTTCCCCGCTTTATCATCAAGCTGTTTTCTGTGGTGTTGCTTGAGTCTAAATTCCTTGAACTAGTCTTTGTTATAGGTTTCGGCTCATCAAGCGCGGTGTGCGCGCTCTAAATTGGGTTTTCTTTTAAGATGCCCTTGGCGAGTGTACCTAAAGCGCTTTAGGTTGTTACCACCTGAACTTTTTTGGTTCAGGATTAACGGCTCAGGCAACACCAGAGCAAATAAATCTCGTTGAAATTTCGCTGATACGGCGTTATTTTTCACTCCTCGTACTTGATGTACTGCATTTGTTCAAATGCCTTGTCTCTGCTTCATTTGAACAAGATTTTAGTGTTAGCTCAAACGCCTTGAACTTTGGCGTTAAAATTCAAAACCACCTTGTTGAAATTTTGCTGTCGCTACACTCGGAATGACAGATTAAGAAAAACTAACGCAATTCGTGATATTTCAAATCGGCTAGCTCGACAACTTCCAAACATCTCTCATGACACGCTTCTAAAATTACTGGTGGCGCAAAGCCTGCCTCGCTAGCTTCTAGCCAACGCGCTGCACATACGCACCAGCGGTTGCCTGGTTTTAACCCTTCAAATCCATATTCGGGATGTGGTGTGCTTAGATCATTGCCGCGACTAATCGAAAACACCAAAAACTCTTCAGTCATTTGGCAGCATATTGTGTGACTACCTGCATCTTCTTGTCCTGTTTCACAGCAACCGCTGCGGGTAAAACCAGTCACAGGTGCTAAGCTACAAGTTTGTAAAGTGGTGCCTAATACGTTGCGGGCCATGATGTTATCGTTCCAAAATTTTCATAAAAAATGTTAACTTCAATTATCATACCTAATACTTTTACAAATTGCAGGTTGGCAAAAAATATATGCGTTATTGGTTAATGAAATCCGAGCCGGGCGATGTATCGATTGATGATTTAGCAGCGATGCCTATTCAAACGGTAGACTGGTACGGTGTACGCAATTATCAAGCGCGCAATTTTATGCGCGATCAAATGAGTATAGGCGATGGTGTATTGTTTTATCATTCCAATTGTGAAGTACCTGGTATTGCCGGCATTGCTGAAGTGGCTAGCCGCGCCTACCCAGACAGATTTCAATTCATAAAAGGTCATAAATACTATGATGAAAAATCTACCCAAGAAACACCGCGCTGGGTGAATGTTGATGTCAAGTTAGTCCGTAAAACGCGACTACTTAGCTTGAAAGAAATGCGAGAGACGCCCGAACTGACGAATTTACGTATTCTGCAGCGCGGTAATAGATTATCCATTACGCCAGTAGATCCGAAGGACTGGGAGTTTATTTTAAAACTACTTAAATAAAAAAGCCCGCAATTGCGGGCTTTTTAAATTGGCAGGTTAATTATTTAGCTGCTGCGTCCAAGCTACCCATGGCTTTTGGGTAGGTGACCAAGCCCCAAGGCATCCCTTTTACTTCAATTTGACCAGTTTGAGCCAATGTTTCAGCGTCATAGACTATGATTTCATCTGATTTACCGCAAGCCAGCAAAATCTGTTTGTTATCTGGGGTAAAACTAAAGTGCCAGCAGCGGTTGCCTGTCGGCGCTTCTTTAATTTTTTTGTAAGTTTTAGCGTCGTACACTTCTAAAGTTTTAGATTTATTCGCCGCAACAAAAATACGCTCACCACTTTTATCAAACGCAATACCATAAGGCGTGTCGCCAGTAGGCACAGTGCGCAATAAATTAAAGTCTTTATCTAACACCATAAATTTGTTGCCATACTCTAGCGTTGCAAGGTAAGTGTTGCCATCGGGTGATACTTTAATGCCGCGTGGTCTATCACCATATTCATGTGTTTTGATGGTTTTTAGTAACTCGCCGCTGGAGATATCGTGCACGGTGACCGTATTATCAGCTTCATTGGTAATCACTAGTTTGCTATTGTCGGCAGAGAACTCAATACCTTCAGTTTCTGGTCCGCCTGTAATTTCGCGTATTTTTTCACCTTTAGTTAGATCTACTACTGCAATTTTTGCGGGTACTGCATCATCATCGTCATCTTCCTCCTCTGCAGGTTTTGCGCCTGGTTTTGGTGGCGGACCGCCTTTGGCGCTGGGTTCCGAGGATATATAAGCAAATTCACCGTTAATGCGCACAAACTCTGGGTTTTTGCCCACATGAATTTGCTGCGTCACTTCGCCGGTGGCGGTGTCGATGATAGAGATACTTTCATTTTCACGCGTGGCGACGATAAGTCTTTTGCCGTCATCAGTAACGCCTAAGCCGCGTGGCGCAATTGCTTTTACATCAAACGTTTTTATGATTTTCATTGTAGCAAGATCAATCACACTGACGCCTGCATCCTGGCTGGTAACATAAGCGACACCTTTGCTAACGTCCGTATTATTGGCTTGTGCGGCATCTGCGCTTATACCGGACTCTGCTTCTGCAGCGCTTTCGCCGTTAGTTTCGGTGGGTTTATTGCAAGCGCTCAGCCCAGCTATTAATGCTAGCAACACTAAACTCAAACGCGTTTTATTCAACTTTTCGTTCATTCAATTCTCCAAAAAACTAATTAATTATGAATCCCTGTATTAATTAAGCAAAAACTATACGAGTTAGTATATGCGTAATAGTTCAACAAAAACAAGCGTTTAAAAAATCAACAATTTACATATGGTTGTATATAGCCAATATGGTTGCATTAAACCACCAACATCCGAAAATTACGCCAAAATACTAACCTAAAAACAGTTGATAAGCAGGATTGTCGGATTCGTTCCAGTAAGGGTAGCCAAGCTGGTTAAGAAAATCGCCAAATTCTGTCATCTCGTTTGGTGGCACTTGTAAGCCTACCAGTACGCGTCCAAAATCGGCACCATGGTTGCGATAATGGAATAAGCTAATGTTCCAATCGTGCCCCATAGTGTCTAAAAACTTCATCAATGCGCCTGGTTTTTCGGGAAACTCAAAGCGGTATACCAACTCATGTTCAGCCTTTGGCGCACGTCCACCAACCAGATGACGCAAATGCAGTTTGGCCATTTCGTTGTCGGTTAAATCTAAGATACCCAAACCATGCGCTTGTAAATCTCTGATTAGTCTTGCAGTTTCAGCAGGGTCATGCACCGCTACACCCACAAAAATGTGCGCCGCTTCTGGATCGTCATAACGATAGTTAAATTCGGTAATATTGCGGTCGCCTAGCAAGCGGCAAAACGCTTTAAAGGCGCCTGCTTGCTCGGGAATCGTGACCGCTAAAATGGCTTCGCGCTGTTCGCCCAATTCTGCGCGCTCTGCTACAAAGCGTAGCCTGTCAAAATTCATATTGGCGCCAGAGGCAATGCCAATCAGGGTTTTGCCAGTAACATTGTTGCGTTTGACATATTCTTTAATGCCCGCAGTGGCCAGCGCACCAGCGGGTTCTAATATACTGCGCGTGTCTTCAAATACATCTTTAATCGCCGCGCAAATCGCATCGTTATCCACCACAATCATCTCATCGACAAATTGCTGGCATACTTTAAAAGTATGCTCACCTACTTGCTTTACTGCTGCACCATCTGCAAATAGGCCAACTTGGTCTAGTATGACGCGCTTGCCCTGCTTAAGCGATTCGGTCATTGCTTCTGCGTCTTTAGCCTCTACACCAATGATTTTAATTTCTGGTCGAACAGCTTTGACATAAGCCGCGATGCCCGCGAGCAAGCCGCCGCCGCCTACGCAACAAAAAATGGCTTCGATAGGTTCTGGGTGTGTATTTAAAATCTCCAGAGCAATGGTGCCTTGGCCTGCAATTACATCAGGGTCGTCGTAAGGGTGAACGAATGTCAGACCTTCCTGTTTTTCTAGTTCTAGGGCTTTTACGTAAGCGTCGGAATAACTGTCACCAAAAAGCACAACCTCAGCACCACGGTTTTTGACTGCATTTACTTTAATAGCGGGCGTAGTGGTGGGCATTACAATCACAGCGCGGCAACCTAGTTTTTGCGCCGCCAATGCCACGCCTTGCGCATGGTTGCCCGCACTGGCGGCAATTACTCCACGCTTCAGCACCTCAGTTGGCAGGTTTGCCATTTTGTTATAGGCGCCGCGCAGCTTGAATGAGAACACCGGCTGCATATCCTCGCGCTTCAATAAAACGCGATTATTGATACGTGCCGATAAAATCGGCTGAAACTCTAACGGCGTGTTTTTAGCCACATCGTATACGCGTGAGTTTTCGATGCGTTCTTTATAGTCACTGGGCTGGTAGTTTATAGACATGCGTTATTTTTAAAAAAGCTAATGCAGGTTATTATATTGAATTATCAGCATTATAAAGAATTTAAAAAGGATTAAGCAGAATGGCATTTACTCA
>JAKFEP010000192.1:0-5225 GCA_036675645.1 Methylotenera sp.
TAAACTGCCGCTTCGTGTTTACTCAGCCGATGGCGCTTTAATTAGTGAGTTTGGTGAAGAGCGGCGTGCCTTTGTAAGAATTGAAAAAATGCCAAAAATTTTAAAAGATGCGGTACTGGCTATAGAGGACAGGCGCTTTTACCAGCATGGTGGGGTTGATACTAAGGGTGTAATGCGCGCTATTAAAAATAACCTTACCGGCGTGAGCCATGAAGGTGCCAGCACGATTACGATGCAAGTAGCTAAAAACTTTTTCACAGTGCCAGGCGGCAGACGTACCATCGTAACCAAAATAAAAGAGGCTTTGCTAGCACTTAAAATTGAAAAGGCACTTAGCAAAGATCAAATTTTAGAGCTTTATTTAAATCAAATTTATCTGGGTCAACGTTCTTACGGCTTTGCAGCGGCTTCCCAAGTATATTTTGGCAAATCTTTGTCTAAACTTACTCTGGCAGAAGCAGCACTGCTGGCGGGTTTACCTAAAGCCCCGACGGGTTACAACCCATATATCAATCCTAAACGTGCAGTTAATCGTCAACAGGAAGTATTACGTGATATGCAGCGTTATGGCTTTATTGACGAGGCTCAATTTAACACTGCAATCAAGCAAAGCTTAAAATACAAATCGTCCAAACTCTCAAAAGATCTGGATGCCGACTATGTCGCAGAAATTGTGCGTCAGATGCTTTACGCCCGTTATCAAGATGCCATTTACAGCAGCGGCTTGAAGGTTTACACCACTATTAAAAAAACCAATCAGGAAGCAGCCAACAGCGCTGTTTTACAAGGGATTTTGGAATACCAACGCCGTCAGGGTTATGGTAAACCAGAAAAACAGCTAAACATCAGCAATGTGAATTCAAGCTCACCAGATGAAAACCTGCAAACAATGCTGGCAGATTTTGAAGAGTATGGCGGCTTCATGCCTGCCATTGTGACCAGTGTTTCGCCTAAGCTTGTGAAAGTCTTCACTAAAAAAGGTGAGCATCTTGATATTACCGCAGCAGGCTTAAGTTTATTGCAAAAAAACTTAGCTGATAAAGACCCGGGGAAACACAAAATTAGACTTGGCTCAGTGGTGCGACTGATTAAAAGCAACGGCCAGTGGCATATTGTTGAGTTGCCCAAAGTGGAAGCTGCACTGATTGCACTTAACCCGGAAGATGGGGCAGTGACGGCGTTGGTGGGTGGTTTTGATTACAATAAAAATAAATTCAACCACGTAACTCAAGCTTGGCGTCAACCCGGTTCCAGTTTTAAGCCGTTCGTGTACTCTGCTGCGCTTGAAAAAGGCCTCACGCCTGCCAGCATTTTTGATGATTCACCTTTTAACTTGCCAGCGGCAGAAAATGGCAGCAATAAAAATTGGCAGCCAAAAAACTTTGATAGCCAATATGATGGACCAATTCGTATACGTAGTGCGCTAATAAAATCAAAAAATATGGTATCCATTCGCATACTGCAACAAATTGGTCCACGGTACGCGCAGGATTACATCACCAAATTTGGCTTTTCACGCAAAGATCACCCTGCTTATTTAACCATGGCACTGGGTGCGGGCAATGCAACTCCTTGGGGCATGGCTACAGGTTATGCAGTATTTGCCAATGGCGGTTACCGCGTTACGCCGCACATCATCACCAAAATCACCGATAGCAATGGCAATATCATCGAGCAAAAGCGCTACCCACAAGCCAAAAAAGATGCAACGCGCGTGATAGATAGTCGCAATGCATTTATCATGACCTCGATGATGCAAGACGTTGTTGCACGAGGTACTGCCACCAGGGCCAAACAACTTGGCCGTCAGGATTTAGCTGGCAAAACGGGCACAACTAATAACCAGATAGATGCGTGGTTTGCTGGTTACTCCCCCAAGCAAGTCGCTATAGCCTGGATGGGTTATGATCAGCCACGCTCGTTAGGCAGAAATGAAACAGGCGGCAAAGCCGCGTTACCGATTTGGATACGTTATATGGCTACCGCCTTGCGGGGCATTCCAGACGTGCCTTACAGCCCGCCTGATGGCGTGATGCAGCTTAAAATAGACCCGCTGCTAGGCATCATGATTGGTGAAGATGAGGAGGGAGAATACGAATATTTTTACCAGGAAAATCCACCACCTGAGGTAGAAATGATATTGCCGCCGCTTGAAGATCCAGATTTCCCGCGTCAGTCAATTCCTAACAATATGCTAGATAACCCACTGCAACCAGCGCCACCTGCGCATACGCCACAGTCTCTTCCAGACCCATTTGAGGAAAGCATGGGAGTTGATTCAAGGTCGAACCAGCAGATAAACACCAAAACCAATGGCGTAAGCAATATCCCAGCTAACGCAACGGCCAATAAAAACAATCCCGTACCTAACAACCCGAATGCAACAGCAAATAATAAGAAATCCAACACTACGAGTAGCACCAACGCCGCGAAACGCATCATGAATCCCTCTGGTTATTGAACATTTTTGATTTACCTTATTAATTCAACTTGAACTATGTCACGAGAAAACCTAGACCAAATGCGGCAAATGATTGCACAGCAAGCCGCGCGCATGATGGCAGAAGACGGTGTACATGATTTTGCCTATGCGAAAAAAAAGGCCAGCCGGCAATTAGGTATTTCTGAAGCCAGCGCTCTACCCAGCAACGCCCAAATAGAAGATGAAATCAGGCTATATCACAATATTTATAATGCAGATGAACAACCGCTAGAACTTAAAAAACTACGCAAGGCCGCGCTGATGACGATGCAATTGTTCCAGCGCTTTAACCCGCACCTAACGGGCAGCGTGTTAGATGGCACCGCTGGCAAGTTCTCACAAACCGATATTCACTTGTTTGCCGACAGCGCTAAAGATGTCGAAATATTTTTGCTCAGCCAGCAAATTCCGTTTGATAGCAGCGAAAAATCGTATCGCGTATCTGACAAGCCCAGCAAAGATAAAAAAGAGAAAGTACGCAAAACCGTGCCAGTGTTTACGTTAGAAACCGAACTTGGCTTGCAAAAAATCAGCGTGTTTGATGTGGATGATATGCGCATTGCAGTTAAAAGAACGGTTGATGGCAGTAATGCAGAACGCGCAGATATTAATGATTTACAAGCGCTATTAAGCACATAAAATAGATGCTCTCCATGCGGCATGCATTGTAACTATTTATTGTCATTCTGATGCAAATCGGAATCCAGTGGCTTTAGATACAAGTCGGGGGTAGCCCGACACCTAATCACTTTCTTTTGTTTGTGCAAAAGAAAGTAATCAAAGAAAATCACACCCTGCGCCCATGGCTTTCAGCTTCCCTGCGCTACTCATCAAGCAATGCGTCTGCGGAACTCGCCCTAACGGCTTACAAACTACATAAGCCGTTGCGGAGCTCACACAGTCCTCGACGGCGGCTCCTTGCTTGATTGCGCTGCTCGGCATGGCGAAGGGGAGTAATAAAACCTGAGAGAGATTTAAGCCAAACACCCCGCATTCGCATGGTTTTGGTTTTGACTTTAAATCCCCTTTGCCGCGCCTTCGGCTTGAGCCAGCAGATGGAAAGCGGCGAGGACTGTTTGAGTGCTGAAAGCACGAGTTCCGCAGCCGCTCAGATGCGGCGCTAAGGCCGAAGGAAACAAGCGGCAGCGGGGTGCTCTTTTATTTGGTTACTTTCTTTTGAGCAAGCAAAAGTAAAGTAACTCGCCTAGAGGCGAAAGTAATTCATCCTTGCAGATATTAATTAACCCAACAACCTAGTCAATTTAATTTGCAAAACCACAGAGCCTAATAGCTCGTCTGGTAACGTCTCTTTGATACTTGGGTCTTCTAATGCAACTTTCCATTCCCTCATACAATCAAGCTGGTCGTTATATTCACTGACGGTGTAGTAGTTGTCACCCATGGCTTGACGGTACAAAAATGGCAGCTTCCATATTTCTTTGGAAAAACTAGGATAATTGCCAATAATATTCCATGCTTTACCATGAACAGAGTTGTCACCGAACTTGCATACTAAAATTGCATCTTTTGGATGTAGTTTTTGAGTGTGATTAATCTCGGAAACCGCATCCATTCTAGGTCCAAAAAAATAACCAAATGCCCTACCTTCTTTATCTGTTCTAGCAACCAATCCAGTAGCATATCCACTAGTTTGCAGCGGCACGGCGATGATATCACCTTCCTGATATTTTATTTTTTTGCCATTGGTAGTTAAACTAACTTCAACCACCGCGCCACATCCATCGCAAAATACGTCAGCACCCCATCTGCCCCTGCACGTTTAAACGCCAGCAAACTCTCCATCACGCAAGCCTGCTCATCCAGCCAGCCATTTTGTGCAGCAGCTTTTAACATGGCGTATTCACCACTCACTTGGTAAGCATAAGTCGGCACGCCAAACTCCTCTTTCACGCGACGCACAATATCTAGATAAGGCAAACCAGGCTTTACCATCACCATGTCCGCGCCTTCTTCAATATCCAGAGCCACCTCTTTAATCGCCTCATCTGAATTGGCAGGGTCCATTTGGTAATTGTATTTATTGCCTTTACCTAAGTTGGCAGAAGAGCCCACAGCATCCCGAAAAGGCCCATAAAAACTGGAGGCGTACTTAGCAGAATAGGCCAAAATTTTGGTGTGAATATGGCCGCTTTCTTCTAATGCGTCCCGAATAGCCCCAATACGACCATCCATCATATCGCTTGGCGCAACAATATCAGCGCCTGCTTCTGCATGGCACAGCGCTTGTTTCGCTAATACATTCACTGTCTCATCGTTTAGCACGTAGCCTGTGTTGTCAATCAGGCCGTCTTGACCATGTGTGGTGTAGGGGTCGAGTGCAACATCGGTAATAATTCCAAGCTCAGGATACGCAGCCTTCAATGCTTTAATCGTGCGCGGAACAAGGCCATCTTGATTGTAAGCTTCTGCGGCATCTAAGCTTTTATGCTTTTGTTCAATCACCGGGAAAATCGCCAAAGCAGGAATGCCCAACTTAACGCATTCACCCGCTGTTTTTAATAGCACATCAATCGTTTGGCGTTGTACGCCAGGCATGGATTTCACATCTTCTGTTCTGTTGTCACCATGTAATACAAACACCGGATAAATCAAATCATTAGTCGTCAGCACGTTTTCGCGCATCAGGCGGCGCGAAAATTCATCTTTACGCATACGGCGCGGCCGCATAGTCAGTTGCAAGTTGTTGCTTGGTTTAGGATTAACCATAAAACACCTCCTTAAG
>JAKFEP010000026.1:0-5184 GCA_036675645.1 Methylotenera sp.
CAGTAAACGCCATTATAAACCTTCAAAAAATTAAAGTTTTGGAATGCAGTACGCGGCGCACGGAGCACAAAACCCGAGACAGTATGTTTTATTACGGCGAGGGGATGAGCACCGCGCAACAAAGTAATGCGTCCAAAAAATAATTTTTTCATAGCAACACTCCATATGGCCAATTTTGACGCACCACCTGTTCTGGCAATTGTTCTAACACATGCACTGCAAACTCCATATCGGAGGTCTTAAGTGCGCGCAAAGCATGTGCGCGAAGCAAGGTTTGCAATGCTTTACCGAACATCGGCGGGTCTAGCATTTCGCCTTCAAACTTAATCGCGCCGCCATGCAATGCATCTGCCTCAATCGCAGCCTTTAATATCGCCACTTTTTGCGCAACGTCGGTTGGCGATGGCGTATAAGCTGTTTTACACAAATGAATATGCCCTGGGTGAATCACCTGTTTGCCTGTCAGGCCCATGGCTGCTTCTTGGCAGGCGTGTTTGTACACAATGCGCGATTCACTATCACCATGCAGATCCAGCCAGCGGCGCACATCGTGGGGTTCTAAATATTTCTCTGGCATGATATTTTGGCCAATCAGCGTTTCAACACCGCCAATCACACCTTTACCCGCAATACGTGCCTCAAACATCAGTTGATTCATATAAAACTGCAGCTCTTCTATCCAGCCTTCGGCCGTAATATGAATGCCCATCGCTTTTGAAAAATCGTGTATGCCAAACACCACATGTTTTACCGTGCTGTACTGCATCAGTTCGGGCGCGATTTTCAGCGATTTTGGATGTTCGATAATGGGCTGAATCGTCATATGAGGATTCACGCTCAGCAGCAAACTTGATAAATCGCGCACTTCTGCTGCCCCATACACTTCGCCAGCCTTGGCCAGCATCACCACATCGATGTATTCACCCATATCCCGTACCAGCTGCATATCTAGCTCGTATTCATCGGTGCGGAAAGAGTTACATCGAATAGCAACTGTCACGCGCTGATTCACTTTGCGCAGTTCTGGCAGCTCCTGTCGCAGTAAATCGCGGCTCATGACTTTTTGGCGGCAACCATCTTCCAAGTCAAAAACCAGCGTATGCGCAATAGTGTGATGTGCATGCTTTTTCATGCGCGCACTGGCTTGCGCCATGTCTTCATAAATGCCTAAACTGGGCGCATATTTTACCGGCGGGTAATACAACTGTATGCCTGGCCAATAGTCGCCTAAGCTGGCTTTATTTAATGTTGTTTGCTCACTCATGTTTACTCCAACTTAAAAACATATGCTCTATAAGCCAATATTTATGAGGCTTGCAGTCCATGTATTTTGTCCACGATCGATTGCTGTGCTTTACTTTTTAAATGTAAGTTCTTCATCTGTAATACATCCCAAAATTCGTTATCTGGAAGCGCTAACATCACATCAAACGCGCTTAATTCATCTAGCGTTAAGTCATTAAAATGCTGCACCATAAAACGCTGTAGCACGATATCCAGCTCTAACATGCCGCGCCTGCAACGCCACGCCAATCGTCTTTGCTCTGCATCTCTTAAATTTTCAGCATTTAACATGTTCTAAATTGCCTTAATAGGGATCTCTTTTTTTACAGTTTTGGTTTCACGCGCACGCTCAATTTTTAAATCTTTAATGTTGGCAATTGCTGCATTTGGATTGAGTTTCTTAGGACACACTTCCACACAATTCATAATGTTATGGCAACGATACAAACGATACGGATCTTCTAAATTTTCCAATCTTTCTTCAGTAGCCTGGTCGCGGCTATCCATGATGAAACGATTGGCCTGCAACAAACCCGCAGGGCCAACAAACTTATCCGGGTTCCACCAAAAACTTGGGCAAGAAGTGGTACAGGCGCCGCACAAAATACACTCGTATAAGCCATCTAATTTGGCACGGTCTTCTGGGCTCTGCAGACGTTCAGTTTCTGGCAATGGGTCGTTGTTTACCAAGTAAGGTTTCACCGAGTTGTAATGCTCAAAAAACTGCGTCATATCGACGACCAAATCGCGAATCACCGGCAAACCAGGCATCGGACGCAGCACGATGGGCTGTTCTAAATCAATCAGTTTTGTAATGCAGGCCAAGCCATTTTTACCATTGATATTCATGGCATCACTACCGCACACGCCTTCACGACATGACTTGCGCATACTTAAAGTTTCATCGTGTTCTTTAATACGAATCAGCGCATCTAACAGCATGTGGTCCTCATCACGCAAGGCAATATCGTAATCTTGCATGTACGGTTTTTTATCGGTATCCGGGTTATAACGATAAATAGAAAATTTCACTTTATTTGCCATACTTGATTTTTCCATATCAGTACACCCGTTTTTTCGGTTCGAACGATTCCACCGTAAGCGGATTTAAGCGCACTGGTTTATAAGTTAAGCGATTGTTTTCTTTATAAAACAGTGAATGCGTCAGCCAGTTTTCATCATCCCGCTCACTGTAATCCTCGCGCGCGTGTGCGCCACGGCTTTCAGTACGGTTATTGGCCGCATGCATGGTAGCAACTGCCACTTCAATCAGGTTCTCCAGTTCAAGTGCTTCTACTCTTGCAGTGTTAAATACTTGGCTTTTATCTTTAATCACAGTGTGATGTGCACGCGCTGCGACAGCGTCAATCTCATCAACACCAGCGCTTAATAGGTCTGGGAAGCGGAATACTCCACAGTGCGTTTGCATCGTCCTACGCATTGCATCTCCCACTTCAACCACGCTCTCCCCTTGCGCGTTTTCTAGGCGGCACACACGCGCTAGTGTCGCCTCTGCGGCATTGATCGGCAATGGTTTATGCACTTTGTTTTGTGCAATTTCTGCTACCATTTTATCGCCGGCAGCTTTGCCAAATACCACCAAATCCAACAATGAGTTTGAGCCTAAACGATTAGCGCCGTGCACCGAAACACATGCACATTCACCTACCGCATATAGCCCATTCACAGGTTTTTCACCTGATTTCTCATCAAACAGCACAACTTGCCCATCTAAATTGGTCGGTATACCGCCCATCATGTAGTGCGCGGTTGGTACCACGGGAATCGGGTCGTAAATCGGGTCAACATTGGCAAAGGTTTTGGCAATTTCACGGATGCCTGGCAAGCGCTTATTAATCAGCTCTTCACCCAAATGATCTAGCTTTAAGTAGACTGCGTCTTTATTATTTCCAACACCACGCCCTTCTTTTATTTCCGTGGCCGACGCGCGCGCAATCACATCACGACTGGCTAAATCTTTAGCTTGCGGCGCGTAGCGTTCCATAAACCGCTCACCCTCACTATTCACCAAGTAGCCGCCTTCGCCACGTACACCTTCAGTAATCAACACCCCTGCATTCAACACACCTGTGGGATGAAACTGCCAAAACTCCATATCTTGTAACGGCAGCCCTGCCCGCATCGCCATGCCTAAGCCATCACCGGTGTTAATAAAGGCATTGGTACTAGCTTGGAATATCCTGCCAGCGCCACCTGTGGCGATTAAAGTAGTTTTGGCCTGAAAAATATGAATCTCACCTGTTTCAATCTCGAGTGCAATCACACCAAGCACATCACCATCAGCATCGCGGATTAAATCGAGCGCAAACCACTCCACAAAAAATTGTGTATTGGCTTGAATGTTACGTTGATACAAGGTGTGTAGCATGGCATGGCCAGTTCTGTCAGCCACTGCGCATGTGCGAGAGATAGGCGTTTCACCAAAATTCTGCGTCATGCCACCAAACGGGCGTTGGAAGATCTTGCCATTGTCTAAGCGATCAAACGGCATGCCAAAATGCTCAAGCTCAATAATGGCTTTTGCGGCGTGCTTACACATAAACTCAATCGCGTCTTGGTCGCCTAAAAAGTCGGAGCCTTTGATGGTGTCATACATATGCCACAGCCACTTATCTTCTGCCACATTACCTAACGCCGCCGCAATGCCGCCCTGCGCTGCCACTGTGTGCGAGCGGGTAGGGAACACTTTGGATAATACCGCCACTTTAACGCCAGCTTCAGCAAGCTGTAGCGAGGCGCGCAAACCCGCACCGCCGCCACCGATAATCACTGCATCAAATTGATGAACCTCTAATGCCATTTTCTTAAATATTCCACAAAATAAAACATGTCCAAATTAGATAAGCCACTAGCAAAATATCAACAACACTTTGCAAATAAGCTCTTAATTTCAGATTAAAAATGTAGTCTTTAAATACGTCGCTTACACCTAACCAAGCGTGCATAAAAAGACTGATAAAAAAAACAAAAGTCACCAACCTAAACCATACTGGCGCAACAAAATCATGCCAATCGCTATAACTGGCTGGCTGATAAATCGCCAGCAATAACACCAGCAATAAAATATATACAGCCATAATGAGCGCGCTGAGGCGTTGCGACAACCATAAGCGCATGCCAGGATATTTATTAGTGAGCAGTTGAATTAGCACGTAAAATTACCCACCAATTTACCAAATCACAACAGCAAAAACCGCTACTGAAATCCCCACCAGCCACAGCACCACACGGCCAGAAAACCGTGCTTTTTGCAGGCTGGTCATCCAATGGATGTCTTGCAATAAATGCCGCAAGCCTGCATAAAAATGATGAAAAAAAGCCCATGCCAACCCAATAAGCACGAGCTTTATAAACCATGAATTAAATAACGCTGCCAACTGTGTATAGCTTTGTTGTGACTTTACCGAATACTGGAACGCCAACAATACCAATGGCAACATGGCAAACAGTGCCATGCCAGAAGCTCGGTGCAAAATGGATACCACCGCGTTAATCGGCAGGCGAATCGTGAACAAATTCAGGTTTTTAGGCCTGTTTTTATTTTTAATTTTTGTGCTATTTTTTTGCATAATAAATATTAGTTTTTTAGTTTTCTTTAGCAGCTTCTGCAACCGCACCCGAAACCCTTGCTAGCAATCGTTTATCAAATGGTTTGGGGATAATATAGTCGCGACCAAACTCAAGCGATTTCAAGTTATACGCTTGTAGCACATCTGCAGGCACTGGCTCACGTGCGAGTGCACTTAAGGCGTGTGCTGCAGCAATTTTCATATTCTCAGTAATTTTGGTGGCCTTTGCGTCCAGCGCGCCACGGAACAAATATGGAAAACACAGAGCATTGTTCACTTGATTAGGAAAATCACTGCGGCCAGTCGCCAT
>JAKFEP010000032.1:0-29563 GCA_036675645.1 Methylotenera sp.
GTGCAACCGGCAACGACTTTGCTAACGAACTCACTGGCAATGCTGCGGCGAATGTTCTCAACGGCGGCTCAGGTAATGACGAGCTATTTGGTGGTGCAGGTGCAGATACACTCAATGGCGGTGCAGATGACGATAGAATTATTGGTGGAATAGGCAACGACATTCTGACTGGCGGACTAGGTGTAGACACTTTTGTCTGGGGACTATCAGACAAAGGAGCCAAAGGAGTACCTAGCATAGATAGAGTCTCCGACTTCAATCTGTCTCAAAATGATGTGCTTAATTTGCGTGATCTGCTGGTTGGTGAATCAATCGCATCAGATAATTTACTCAATTATCTTGATATCAGAACAAACGCAGGGAATACCGAAATACGCATTAGCTCAACGGGCAGTTTTGTGTCTGGTAATTACAGCGCAGGCAATGAAGACGCTCGTATTGTGTTGACTGGGGTTAATTTATTCTCTGTTTCAGGTGCAGGTACCGAAGCTGACTTGATTCAAAATTTATTCAGTTCCAATAATTTAATCATCGATTAAAAAGCAACACAGGCGATTAAATCGCCTGTGTCGTTTTTATAACTCAGACAAACTCTTTTAACAGTGTCTTCACAAACTCTATGCGATGCGTCAGGTTACCCAATTGGGCTGTCACGCGCAATTTATCTGGCCCATTCATGCGGCAACGGCGGTCACGTTGCAGCAAACTCACTAGCTTCATCGGGTCTAAATCGGCCTTAATATTAAATTGTAGTTGAATCGCTGCATCAGACGCATCAATTTTAATAATGCCTAACGGTTTGGCGGCAATACGTAGTCGATGGCAGGCTAGTAGCGCTTCTGCAGGTTCGGGCAGCAAGCCAAACCGGTCTATAAGCTCTTCTTGCAATGTATCCAAATCATCATCATTGCCAGCATTGGCTAAACGTTTATACAGCACTAGGCGTTCGTGCACATCGGGGCAGTAATTGTTAGGCAACAACGCAGGCACATGTAAATTAATCTCCGTCGTCACACCCAGTGGCGCGTCTAAATCAGGCTCTTTCCCTGCCTTAAGTTGCTTAACCGCATGATTTAACATGTCAGAATACAGTTGAAAACCAATCTCCTGCATCTCTCCACTTTGACTATCACCCAGCAACTCGCCTGCACCGCGAATTTCTAAATCGTGCATGGCGAGATGAAAGCCTGCACCCAAATCTTCTAGT
The DNA here is from genome assembly GCA_036675645.1 of Methylotenera sp. GTDB lineage: Bacteria > Pseudomonadota > Gammaproteobacteria > Burkholderiales > Methylophilaceae > Methylotenera_A. The sequence continues at coordinate 1,208 of JAKFEP010000032.1, forward strand.
AGTTGAATCGCATCTAAGCGTTTTTGCGCTTGTGGCGTGATTTTGCGGTGTTCATCGGTGAGCAAATAGGCATAAGCCTGATGATGGCTGCGCCCTACTCGGCCGCGCAATTGATGCAGCTGCGCCAAACCGAACATATCCGCGCGATTCATAATAATGGTGTTGGCGGTGGGTACGTCAATGCCCGTTTCAATAATGGTGGTGCACAGCAAAATATTGCTGCGTTGCTGGTAGAAGTCGCGCATCACATGCTCTAGTTCACGTTCACGCAACTGGCCGTGAGCAATCGCAATGCGCGCCTCGGGGATGATTTTCTCCAGCTTTTCCTTTTGCACAAAAATGGTATCGACTTCATTATGCAAGAAATAGACTTGGCCGCCGCGCTTAAACTCGCGCATAACCGCTTCACGGATGATGCCGTCAGAGTAATAGGTGTGGAAGGTTTTAATGCTGAGGCGTTTTTGCGGTGGTGTGGCGATGACGCTAAATTCGCGCAAGCCTTCCATCGCCATGCTGAGGGTTCTTGGAATCGGCGTTGCAGTAAGCGTTAGCACATCGACTTCTGCCCGCAAGGCTTTTAATTGCTCCTTTTGGCGCACGCCAAAGCGGTGCTCTTCATCTAAAATCGCCAAGCCCAAGTTTTTAAACACCACATCTTTTTGAATCAAGCGGTGTGTGCCGATAATAATATCGACCTTGCCCGCAGCCAAATCTGCCAGTGCTTGCTTTTGCTCCTTGGCGGTTCTAAAACGAGAGATTTCGGCAATTTTTATCGGCCACTCGGCAAAGCGATCGCAAAAGTTTTGAAAGTGCTGCTCTGCCAAGAGTGTAGTTGGTACTAGCACTGCTACTTGCCTGCCGCCCATCACCGCGACAAAAGCCGCGCGTAATGCTACTTCCGTTTTGCCAAAACCTACATCACCGCAAACCAGCCTGTCCATCGGGCGGCCAGATTGCATATCTTTGATGACATTTTCAATCGCTTCTAATTGGTCAGGCGTTTCTTCAAACGGAAAGCCCTCACAGAACGCTTCATAATCTTTAAGTGAAAGCGTAAAGGCATGACCACGCCGTGCCGCACGTTGCGCATATAAATTCAGCAGTTCAGCCGCAGTGTCACGGATTTGTTTAAGCGCTTTTTTCTTGGCTTTTTCCCACTGACCAGAGCCTAAACGATGCAAAGGCGCGCTTTCGGGTGGGCCACCAGAATAACGCGAGATTAAGAATAGCTGCGAGACTGGTACGTATAATTTGTCGTCACCATAGTATTCCAGCAGCAAAAACTCGGTTTCGCCTTCACCAAAATCTAAGTTCATCAAGCCTTTGTAGCGCCCCACCCCATGCTGCTCATGCACCACTGGATCGTCCATGCGAAGCTCTGACAGGTCTTTCAGCATGCCCTCGGTATTACGGGCTTTTTCCTTCTCACGCCGACGCTGCAGGCGCACCGTGCCAGAATACAATTCCGACTCGGTAATCAGAGCCACATCATCGTTAAAACCCGCATGCAGTGGCGATACGCCTAGCATCAACGACGCAGTACTGGCTTGAAACTCAGCCCAGGTTTCGCATACAGGCATCACCAAACCATGCTCGGCAAATAGTTGCAACATGGTCTCGCGGCGACCAAGGCCTTCTGCGGTAATTAATACACGCTTATTGTTAGCGTCAGTAGAAGCTTTATTGATAAAAGCTTGCAGCTTATGCAATGGCTGCTCGGCACGCCGCTCTATATCCAACGCAGGCAAGGCATGGGCTGGTTCATGTACAAGCGTAAACAAAGCAAAGCGCTGCGTTTGTGCAAAAAATTCATCGGTTTTAATCAATAAAACTTCTGGTTTTAAAATAGGTTTCTCAGAATCGTGTGCCAGTAGCCTGTATCTTGAAGCTGCATCTGCCCAAAACTGTTGCGCCGCTTTATCGCCATTGCCGTGCAAACAAAGCACGGCATTCGCTGGCAGATAATCTAACAATGTAGAAGTCTGCTCAAAAAACAGCGGCAAATACCATTCTATGCCGCCACTGGCCACGCCCTTGCTCACATTTTTGTATATAGTGGCGCGTTGCGGGTCGCCCTCAAATTGCTCGCGAAAACTGCTCCTAAACGTGGCAATGCCTTTGTCATCCAGTGGAAATTCGCGTGCAGGCAATAACCGGATTTCTGGTACTGGATATAAGCTACGCTGGGTATCCACATCAAAAGTACGAATGCTCTCAATCTCATCATCAAATAAGTCTATGCGGTAAGGTAATACGCTGCCCATGGGGAATAAATCAATTAAACCGCCGCGCACGCTAAACTCACCAGGCGAAATCACTTGCGAAACATGGTGGTAACCCGCTTGTGCACATTGATGGCGCAAAGCCTCTAAATTAAGCTTTTGCGCTTTTTTCAGCATAAAGCTATGCCCTGCCAAATAAACCACGTCAGGCAGGCGAATCAGCGCAGTGGCCATCGGCACAATAATCACATCGCACAAATTTTGGCTAATTTGGTAAAGCGTAGCTAGTCGCTCGGAAATCAAATCGGGGTGCGGCGAAAACACATCGTACGGCAGTGTTTCCCAATCCGGCAGCAAGCGCACACTAAGCTCTGGTGCAAAGTAAGGGATTTCTTCTAGTAAACGCTGCGCCTCGAAAGCGCTAGAAGTGATTACCACTAAAGGCGTTTTTTGCTTGCTTTCTGTTGTTTTTAGGCGACATGCAAGTGATGCTAGAGCTAAACTATCTAAGCCATTGGCAGCATAAGAAAAACGACTTTTTTGCCCGGCCTTGGGCGTGAATAACTGCATAAGTGAGCTTGAAAATGACTTGGTTTAATGATGGATTCTGCCTATTATAACTGTAAGGCCAGCTTTAATTGATAAAGCCTGTGTCTATTGTGAGTACTTTATAAAAAGAAAAAAGAAAGCCCGATAAAATTATAGGGGAGATTGTTCTATGTCAGTTCAGCCAATCAACGACAAACAAGCAGTAGCGATTCACGCTGCCAAATACGTCAAAAACGGCATGCTGGTGGGCTTGGGCACCGGTTCAACTGCCAACTATTTTATTGAAGAACTCGCCAGACGGCAACGAGACGAGCAGCTTACAGTCACCGCCATCGCCAGTTCAAACGTCAGCATGATAAAAGCGCAAAGTCTGGGCTTAAATGTCATCGCATTAACACAATTTGCCGAGATAGATTTATATGTAGATGGTGCTGATGAAATCACACCTGATATGACGCTATTAAAAGGTCGCGGCTATGATTTGGTGTTAGAAAAACTGCTGGCAAAAGCGGCTAAGCAATTTGTCGTTGTTGCTGATAAAAGCAAATTGGTAGACCGTATCGGCACCAATTACGCCATCCCGATTGAAGTGATGCCGATGGCCTGGAAAGCGGCTAAGCGCAGTCTGGAAGCCGTCGGTGGTGTGGGTGAGTTACGCCAGAATGTAGCGAAAGATGGTTTGACGGTAACTTCGCACGGTAGCTTGGTATTAGATATGGCGTTCGATAAGTCGATCTCAGAACAAGCGCTCAACGCGTTAATCAATAACACGCCAGGGGTGGTAGAACATGGCATTTTTTACGGCCTGACTAGCGTAGTATTGATCGCAGAAAATGGCAATATTGAAGAGCGTTGGCGCTAAATCAAGGCTAATTGCTTGCTTAAGTTAAATCACCGCATATTGGTTTTTTTATTGCTGGCTTTTTCAGCTGGCTGCGACAAGCCCAGCGAAGTGCCAGTGCCTGAATTGCCAGCGCCTGTTGTTAACAATGAAAAAATTATCACTTTTGTCACTATTAACAGCCCAAATACTTATTTTGTAGATGGTAACAATGAATTTGCCGGGCTAGAGTACGACTTGGCAAAACTGTTTGTGCAAGAACTGGATGACGGTACACAATTAAAATTCATTGTCGAAAAACATATCGATCAGGTACTACCCAATCTATTCAAAGGAAGTGCAGATATCGCAGCAGCAGATATTACGATTACCGAAGCACGCAAAACCCGTTTTGACTTTAGCATGCCTTACCAAGACGTGCAGCAACAGGTGGTGTATAACAAGGCGTATACAAAAAAACCACCAAAAGCCGTAAAGGATCTGATTGGCAAAAATATCTCGGTGCCAGCAGGCACCAGCTTTGCAGAACGATTAAATAAGCTAAGCCAGCTAGAGCCTAATCTATTCTGGGAAGAACGGCGTGACGCAGATTCAGAAAAAATAATTCACGAAGTAGCCAATGGCGAGGTGGATTTCACCATTGCAGACAGCCATATGGTTGCGATTATGCAGAATTATTACCCAAATTTAGGCGTGGCTTTTTCAATTGGTGAGCCGGAAAAAATTGCCTGGGGTATTTCCAAGCAGGCTGACCCGATGTTACTGGAAAAAGTGAATGCTTTTTTTACTAAAATTAAAAAAAATGGCACGCTACGTAATCTGGTCGACCGCTACCATGGCAACGTAAAGCGACTTAAGCCAGTGGATATTAAAGCATTTTTAATACGCAGTAATACGCTGCTGCCAAAATACACATATTTATTCAAGCAAGCCCAAGAAATTACCGGTATTGATTGGCGCCTGCTGGCTGCGATTAGTTATCAGGAATCGCATTGGGATACTTTCAACACCTCGCCCACCAATGTGCGTGGCCTAATGATGTTAACCGAATCTACGGCAGACCAAATGGGCGTCACTGACAGACTGGACCCGAAACAGAGTATACCAGCTGGTGCGAAATATATTAGTTTGTTGATTGATACCATCCCTGACCGCGTGCCTGAGCCAGACCGTACCTATATGGCTTTGGCTGCTTACAACATTGGCTATGCCCATGTAGAAGATGCGCGTGTGCTAGCGCAGCGTTTAAAGCTAAATCCTGACAGTTGGGCCGATGTGAAAAAGACCTTGGTGATGTTGAACAACCCTCAATACTACGTCAACGCCAAGTATGGCTACGCCAGTGGGGGTGCACCTGTGATTTTTGTAGAGTCGATTCGCAGTTACCACAATATCTTATTGCGTAACCACCCCCCACACAATCCTTCGCAAGATAGTTTTAGGGTGGCGAGCGCAGAACAGGCCACTCCTATTTAGTTACTGAATCGCCTCTAAGTTATTCATATAGGGTCGTAACACTTGCGGGATAGTCACACTACCGTCGGCATTCTGATAGTTCTCTAACACTGCTACCAGCGTGCGCCCTACTGCTAGGCCAGAACCATTTAATGTATGCACAAACTCAGTTTTCCCGTGCGCATTTCTAAAGCGTGCTTGTAAACGCCGTGCTTGAAACGCCTCACAATTACTGACGCTAGAAATCTCGCGATAGGTATTTTGCGCAGGTAACCACACCTCTAAATCGTAGGTCTTAGCCGCACCAAAACCCATATCGCCAGTACACAAACTCACCACACGGTAAGGCAATTCAAGGGCTTTTAAAATATTTTCCGCATGTCCGACCATTTCTTCTAGCGCTTCATAGCTTTTGTCTGGATGTACGATCTGCACCATTTCGACTTTATCAAACTGGTGCTGGCGTATCATACCTTTGGTATCTTTGCCGTAAGAACCAGCTTCTGAACGGAAGCATGGTGTATGCGCAGTCAGCTTAATCGGCAAGGCGTCCAAAGGCACGATTTCATCGCGTACCGTGTTGGTGAGGGTCACTTCAGAAGTGGGGATTAAATATAAAGGCGCTCGAAGTGCAGTTGCTATTTTATGAACTAACTCATCTCTATTTTCTGATGGCTTTCTCTCCATACCGAATTGCGCAACAAATAAGTCAGCTTCAAATTTAGGTAATTGCCCAGTACCGACAAGGGTCTCTCTATTGACCATGTAAGGTGTGTAACACTCCTCATAGCCATGTTTCTCAGTTTGCGTATCCAACATAAATTGCGCTAAAGCGCGGTGGAGTTTCGCGATACCGCCACGCATAAAAGTAAAGCGAGTGCCTGATAACTTAATTCCTGTATCAAAATCTAAGCCTAGCGGTGTGCCGACATCAGTGTGGTCTTTAATCGCAAAGTCGAAACTACGTGGCGTGCCCACTTTACGCACTTCTACATTATCCGTTTCACTTTTACCTACTGGAACGCTGTCGTGAGGTAAGTTTGGCACATTCAACATCAAGTCTTTGAGTTGCTCTTGAATTCCTGCCAAATTTGCTTCACCAGTTTTTAATTGCTCACCCAAACCTGCCACTTCAGCCATGATGGCAGAGACATCTTCACCTTTAGACTTAGCAAAACCAATGCTTTTGGAGGCCGCATTGCGTTTGGCTTGCAGGGCCTCAGTATTGGTTTGTATGGTTTTACGCTCGGCTTCTAATTTGCTAAAGCTTGCCGCATCAAATGCAAATCCGCGCTTTTCTAACTGCTTTGTAACGCCATCCAAATCGTTTCTTAATTGTTGAATATCTAACATTTACTTTTTCGCTTTTTTATCTGACTGTTGTTTATCTAGGTCTTTAAGGTGCATCAATTTTTCGCCTATTTTACCTTCTAAGCCACGCGGCGTGGGCACATAAAACTGTGGTGGTGAGCTTTTACTTTCATACAATTCATCAGGAAAGTAATCTACGCCCGCGGCGTAAGCTTCTGGCTCGTTGTGGGCGTAACGATAGTCCTTACCATAATCCAGCGCTTTCATCAGCTTGGTGGGCGCATTCCTAAGGTGTAACGGCACTGGGCGTGATTTGTCTTGTGCTACAAAACTTTTGGCTTGATTGTAGGCGTTATATGCGGCGTTACTTTTGGGTGCTACTGCCAAATAAATCACCGCGTTGCTCAGCGCCAACTCCCCCTCTGGCGAGCCTAGCCGCTCGTAAATTTGGCAGGCCTCCAGACACATGCCCTGCGCACGCGGATCGGCCAATCCAATATCTTCAATCGCCATGCGTACAATGCGTCGGCCTAAATACAGCGGGTCAGCGCCGCCATCGATCATGCGTAGAAACCAATATAAGGCTGCATCTGGGTTACTACCGCGCACCGATTTATGCAGTGCTGAGATTTGATCGTAAAACGCTTCGCCGCCTTTATCAAAACGGCGCATTTTACTGGCCATGGTGGTTTGTAAAAATGCTTCATCTATATTTTTGACGTCTGCTCCAGCAGCCGCATGGAATAGGGACTCTATAAAGTTCAGCAAGCGTCGCGCATCGCCATCCGCATAGGCCAGTATTTGCTCTTTAACTGCGTCTGTTAATGTGACATCTGGTGCTATTAAGGCACGTCCACGCTCTAACAGCAACGCTAGCTCTGACTCAGTCAAACTATTCAGCACAAACACTTGGGAACGGCTAAGTAGCGCGCTATTCACCTCAAATGACGGGTTCTCAGTGGTGGCGCCGATAAAAGTAATCAGGCCGCTTTCTACAAACGGCAAAAACGCGTCTTGCTGGCCTTTGTTAAAACGGTGTACTTCATCCACAAACAGAATCGTTTTGCGGTCATGCTGCTGTAAGGCAAGCTCGGCACGCTCTACCGCCTCACGAATATCTTTAATGCCAGAAAGCACGGCCGAAATGGGAATGAAATCAGCGTCTGCTGTGTTGGCTATCAATCTCGCCAAAGTGGTTTTGCCCACTCCAGGTGGCCCCCACAAAATCATAGATGGCAACTTGCCTGATTGGAACGCGACGCGTAGTGGTTTGCCTTCGCCCAATAGATGCGATTGCCCGACGACTTCGTCCAGCGCTTTTGGGCGCAGACGTTCAGCTAATGGGGCTTGCGGGGTATTGGCTTGAAATAAGCTATTCACTTATTTTCGCTTGAAGTTTAAAACGCTATTTTATTGCTTTACCAAATATCTTACCAGCACAACATATCTTTCCAGTTCTTGCCAGCGCTAGAGAAGCTCTAGCTAAAATCTTCGCCTGCGTTTATTCGCCCACTACATCCACACCTTTGGGCGGCGTGAACAGGAAAGTTGCATCTTGCAACACAGGGTTGCGCTCTACCTCATCAAAGGTAATGTGCGTAATGTGATTAAAGCTGTCGTACAGCTCCATTTTTCTTAATTTTTCTGCTTTAAAACCAAGCAACACACGGTCAAAGCCACTTTCTTTATCTTTTGGAATCGCCAACACCCAAGTTAAACCATCTTTGCGCGTGGCATTTTTAAGGGTAAAGCTTTTTTCTACCGCATCGCCTCCTGCTAACATCGCGGCAGGGCTAGAACCTAGCGTTTTGCTTAAATCGCGAATGGTCACTTGTTGTAGCTCAGTGTCAAACAAAAACACTTGTTTGCCATCGCTGACAATTTGCTGTTCATACGGTTTTTTATAATCCCAGCGGAATTTATTTGGGCGTTGTAGCTGCATGGTGCCTTCTACCTCTTGCACCTTGCGGCCTTTATTGTCATTAACCACCTGACTAAATTGCGCACGCATGGTGTTGGTGTTTTTAAAAAAATCCAGCAAACTCTCTACGCCATCGGCCATAGCCAAATTAGCAAATGTAATTAACAAACCAAATAAAAACTTATTCATAATAGAGTAGCCTAAAAATTCAGAATTTTGCGAAGCAGTGCTAGGCGCACCGCTTTATATTGAAAAAATTCCAGAAACTGAGATAGTACGGGCTGTACAGCGAAGTTACGAGTACCGCGCAACAACGCAATACGCACAAAAAATGGATTTGAAACTAATCATCTTGTGATGCATTATTTCTAGCCAACACCTCTCTATTACCATTGCTCTGCATCGCAGAAACAAGTCCGGCACGCTCCATATCTTCAATCAAGCGTGCGGCACGATTGTAACCAATGCGCAACTGACGCTGTACCGATGAAATCGAGGCACGGCGAGTATTTAATACGATAGCGACTGCCTCGTCATACAAGGGGTCTTTCTCAGCACCATCGTCGCTAAAGTCACCAAGCTCTCCGTTGCCTTCTGTCTCATTGGTCAGAATCCCTTCAATATAGTTCGGCTCGCCCATGGCTTTTAAGTGGTTCACTACTTGATGCACTTCGTGGTCGCTGACAAATGCGCCGTGAATACGCACCGGGTAACCGGTACCTGGCGGCATGTATAGCATATCGCCTTGACCGAGTAACGCTTCAGCGCCCATTTGGTCTAATATCGTTCTGGAGTCAATTTTGCTAGACACTTGAAATGAGATGCGCGTCGGAACGTTGGCCTTAATTAAACCGGTAATCACATCTACTGATGGACGCTGTGTTGCCAGCACCAAATGAATACCGGAAGCGCGCGCTTTCTGTGCTAGACGGGCGATTAATTCTTCTACTTTTTTACCCACCACCATCATTAAATCAGCCAGCTCATCAATCACCACCACGATCAATGGCATCTCTTCCAATGGCTCCGGGTTATCAGGCGTTAGGCTGAATGGGTGGGGGATTTTTTGCTCATTCTTGGCGGCATCTTTAATTTTTTGATTATAGCCCGCCAAATTACGCACGCCCAAGCTGGACATCAGTTTATAACGGCGCTCCATCTCGGCTACGCACCAGTTAAGCGCGTTAGCGGCTTGCCGCATGTCAGTTACAACCGGAGCCAACAAATGCGGGATGCCTTCGTACACAGAAAGCTCCAGCATTTTGGGGTCGATTAATATCATGCGCACTTGGCTGGCATCGGCCTTATACAGCCAGCTTAAAATCAGCGCGTTAATGGCCACCGATTTACCCGAGCCGGTGGTTCCTGCCACCAGCACGTGTGGCATTTTAGCCAAATCGGCAACGGCAGGTTTACCTGCAATATCTTTACCCAAACAAATTGCCAGTGGCGAATGGACATCGGCATAAGCCTGACTGCTCATGATTTCAGACAAATGGACGATCTGGCGCCTAGGGTTGGGTATTTCTAAACCCATGTATGTTTTGCCAGGGATAGTCTCCACCACACGCACGCTGGCGACTGACAAGGCGCGGGCTAGATCTTTGACTAGATTGGTGACTTGGCTGCCTTTTACCCCTGCCGCAGGTTCAAGCTCGTAACGCGTAATCACAGGGCCAGGTTGGGCAGACAGTACTTTCACCTCGATGCCGAAATCCATGAGTTTTTTCTCGATTAAGCGCGAGGTGAAATCAAGCGTTTCGGCAGAAGGCAGCTCTACGGTGTTATTGGCTTCATCTAGCAAATGCAACGGCGGCAAGCTGGAATCACTATCCGATACAAATAGCGATGTTTGTTTTTCTTTGAGCACGCGCTCGCTTTTGACAATTTCAGTTTGCGGCACTTTAATTTCCAGCGGTGCGCGGTCAATGGTGCGTTTACGCTCGTTTTCTACAAACTCTTCCCGCTTAATTTCTACTTGCTTACCGGCTTTCCTGTCTTGCCAGTCGAGATATTTATGATATGCCCATTGATAACTGTTAATTAAGCCAGCGCCTAGTTTTTCGGTCATCATTATCCAGGACCAACCGGTGAATAAACTAAAACCGATGGCGAACAGCAATAACAAAATCATTGTAGAGCCTGAAAAACCAAACATACTCTGCAAGCCAGCATCCACAGCGTTTCCAAGCATGCCACCAGCACCCAATGGCAGTGTGGCTGGCAGCGTCACTAAGTGCCCTGCTTCCAACGCGCATGAAGCAACAATCAGTATTGCGAAGCCCACCAGGTTAAATATCAGGAATGGCCGCTCACTGATGATTACGTCTAAACGATGGTACATCAACCAGACACAATAGATCGCCAGCACCGCCCACCACCAAGCCGAAAAGCCAAACAGATACAACAACATATCAGATATCCAGGCCCCTACAGCGCCGCCTGCGTTATGAATGAGCGCACCTTCGCTGGCCATGTGCGACCAAGATGGGTCTTCGCGATTGTAGGTGAGAAGGATAACTGCAAGATACAAACCCACCAGTATCAAACCCAGCCACCAAGCTTCTCGCACCAGTTTTGCACCGTGTAATTGGGATGGCGATGGCGGCGCTTGTATGCGGCCATTGCTAGGGGATGGTTTTTTATTTAAAAACAATGCGTTAAATCCTAACGATTAATTGCAAGAATACAGTGAATATTTAATTTATTCGTGCAATTATAGCAAAATCGAATTGCCTAAAGTACGTCTAAAAATTAAAATTACTTCAATCATTTAAAGGAGCTTTATGATGGATATCGGAATCAACCAAACAGACAGGGAAGCCATTGCAGATGGGTTATCAAAGCTACTTGCAGATACTTATTCACTGTATTTAAAAACGCATTATTTTCATTGGAACGTGACAGGACCGATGTTTAATACGCTACATCTGATGTTTGAAGCGCAATACAATGAACTCGCGTTGGCGGTAGATTTAGTCGCAGAGCGCATTCGTTCACTAGATGTTTACGCCCCTGGTACTTATAGCCAATTTGCCAAACTGTCCTCGATTCCTGAAGCCAATGGTGTGCCAAAAGCCAATGATATGATTAGTGAGCTGGTGGCTGGACACGAGGCAGTCTGCCGTACTGCCCGTAGCGTATTTCCAGCTGCAGAAAAAGCCAGCGATGAAGCTACTGCCGATTTGCTGACACAACGTTTACAGCTGCATGAGAAAACCGCGTGGATGTTGCGCAGTTTGCTAGAAAAATAATACCCTTAATAGAGTGAGAATAAGCTCATTACTGGGCTTATTGCTTTAAAATATCGTTTAACTCTAGGGCTTAACATGGGGCTTGAAAAATCAGCACCAGCCCTCAACTACTATCCATTAATACAACCTTAGAAAGCAGTCATTCATGTCGTCACGTCACGTTAAACTTCTCATTTTGGGTTCTGGTCCTGCTGGCTATTCAGCTGCGGTGTATGCTGCGCGTGCCAACTTGAACCCAGTGCTCATTACTGGCATTGCACAAGGCGGCCAGTTAATGACCACCACTGAAGTTGACAATTGGCCAGCAGACAATGAAGGCGTGCAAGGTCCAGAGCTGATGGAGCGCTTTCAAAAGCATGCCGAGCGCTTTAACACCGAGATGATTTTCGATCATATTCACACCACCCATCTGAATGAAAAGCCTATTCGTTTAGTGGGCGATAGTGGCGAATATACTTGCGATGCGCTGATTATTGCGACGGGGGCATCTGCAAAATATTTGGGCATCCCCAGTGAAGAAAAATTCAGTGGTAAAGGCGTTTCAGCTTGTGCCACTTGTGATGGCTTTTTCTATAAAAACCAGGAAGTTGCGGTTATTGGCGGCGGTAATACAGCGGTTGAGGAAGCACTTTATTTGGCCAATATCGCCAGCAAAGTCACGCTAGTACATCGCCGCGATAAATTTAAAGCCGAAGCCATTTTGGTGGATAAGCTGATGGCGCGTGTTGCTGAAGGCAAAATAGTACTCGAAACCTTTAATACCTTAGATGAAGTGTTAGGCGACGATAGTGGTGTTACTGGCATGCGCATTAAAAATGTCAATGACAACACAACCAAGGAGATTGCGCTTAAAGGCGTGTTTATTGCCATTGGCCACTCGCCTAATACGCAGATTTTTGAAGGTCAGCTTGAGATGGAAGGCGGTTACATTGTGACTGAATCCGGCCGCAAAGGTAATTTTACCGCCACTAGTGTGCCCGGCGTGTTTGCAGCGGGCGATGTGCAGGATCATATTTACCGCCAAGCGGTCACCAGTGCTGGTACTGGTTGTATGGCTGCTTTAGATGCGGAGCGTTATCTAGACAATCTAAATTAAGTGCTAGAAATCAGTGCTAGTGGTGTGTTAATTTCCAATTAACACATCCTATCACTCACACTTTAAGGAGTTTATTGTGCAAGTTACCAAAAGCAATAAGCCGGTTAAACAGCTGCGAAGCATTCAACGCAATAGCGGTAGTCATTGGGTGGGTAACGGCTTTCCCGTCCGCACGTTATTTTCTTACTCTCAATTCGGGGCAGCACTGAGCCCATTTTTGTTGCTGGATTATGCTGGCCCGACAACGTTTCCACCCACTCAGGAGCGGCTGGGTGTTGGCGAACACCCGCATCGTGGTTTTGAAACGGTGACAATTGTTTACGAAGGCGAAGTAGAACATCGTGACTCAGCTGGCGGCGGCGGTAGCATTGGCGCTGGTGATGTACAGTGGATGACGGCAGCGTCTGGTTTGGTACATGAAGAGTTTCATGGCAGTGCTTTTGCACAGCGCGGTGGAGCTTTTGAAATGGTGCAATTGTGGGTGAATTTACCCGCAAAAGACAAAATGACTAAGCCGCGTTACCAAAGCATCACCAGTGCGCAAATTCCGGTAGTTGAATTACCTGGTAATCAAGGTAGCGTACGGGTGATTGCGGGCGAATTTGCTGGCAAGGCTGGACCTGCCAAGACATTTACGCCTATTCATGTATGGGATATGCGTTTAAATAGCCAGAAATCAATCGAAATTGACACGCCTGACGGTTACACAACTATCCTCGTGGTGTTAAAAGGCGCGATCAAAATCAATGACTCTGGTGTCATTTTTACCGCAGAATTTGGCCTGATGGATCCCGCACGCGAAAACATTGTGATTCACACGGTCGATGATGCTGTTGTTTTATTGCTGAGTGGCGAGCCCATTAATGAGCCGATTGTTGGCAGCGGCCCATTCGTGATGAATACCGCGGAAGAAATTCGCCAAGCCATGAGTGATTACCAAAATGGCAAAATGGGTCAACTTTCATAGTTATTCGCGTAACTTATTTTCTGCTACCTAATATTTTATGGCTGATGATGACACAAATGATGAGCACGGCCTCTTTCACAAGGCTGTAAGCGGTGCGCGTCCCTTAAAAGTAGAACCACATCACGTCGCAAAAACACACCACAAACCCATTGCCAAGCACTTTATGCGCGATGAAAAACAGGCGCTTAGAGATAGCTTAAGCGACGATTTTTACCCGGCGCATGAACTGGAAAGTGGCGAAGAGCTGCTTTATTTGCGCACAGGTCAGTCGCCCAGTGTATTAAGCAAACTGCGCCGCGGTTTTTGGGTAGTGCAAGCGCAGATTGATTTACATGGCTTGATTACCGATGAAGCAAGACTTTATGTTGCCGAATTTTTGGGCGATTGCAAAAAACGCAATATTCGCTGTGTGCGTATTGTGCATGGTAAAGGTTTAGGCTCACGCAACCGCGAACCTGTGCTTAAACACAAACTGCGTAGCTGGTTGATGCAGCGCGACGAAGTGATTGCCTACGCACAAGCCAAGCCTGAGGATGGTGGCAGTGGCGCGGTGATTGTTTTATTGAAGGCTTAATCAAGATGCATAACAATACCTTAGCTGAGATTAGTCATCGTGCAAGTCTTATATTAACGCGCTTAAATGAGCAGCTGACTTATGAACAAGGCCGTGTGCGCTCGAAACTTAGCGAAAGGTAGTCTAAAATCAGGCGCAACAATAAAAGAATCAGCTCGAATCGCACGAGCATCTATAAAAGAATACTTTGCTGAGTTAGAAAAATTTATTCGGGAATGCCCAAACGGCAATATTGGCTCAGATGGTGCAATAATCAATGCAATCTCAGCGAGCACTGCCTTACTAATAACAACTATTAATGAACGGCTTACAGCCACTGCCACTCTAGTTGGGGACGCCACCTTAATTAGACATATTCAACAAGAAATTTCAGAAGACCTGTCAGACTCACAAGAGTTATTTCGCTCCAACCTTCGAGCATACTGGCTAAAATCTAACACACAAACGGCGTCTCCCTATATAGAGCAAATTATCTCTTTAGTTGAAATTGTATGTTTTGTCTTAACCGTGGTCTTTGCGATTCTATGGATTAGAAATCCTTCTGGAAATTATGAGCCACTTACAGTGCTGTTTGGTCTTGGCTGTGCGGCTGCAGAACTTGGTCGAAGATACAGCAGCAAAACCAGTTATAAAATCACACCCAAATCATAAGCCCAACTCACTTAAACTCGTGTATTCAAGTCACCACAGAGTTCTTTATTTATAGCTCTGTTACTCAAATTTTGACATCGCATTGGTTTAACGCTACGATTCAAATTCCTTTAATTATTCATGGTTAAATATATGGCCGAACCTTCAGTACTGCAAAAAGCACGTAATACCAAATCTACTCGCTTATGGTTTTTAGTATTGTTAGTGGTGGTGGTGATTGCGTTGTATATGTTGGGCATCATCAAAAAGGGGTTTGCAATAGGTCTGGGTATTTTGTTACTGGCCGCTATTGGCATACAAACCTTTGATTATGATTTAGATCTAGGCACTTTATGGGAAACTGGCAGCATTAAAGAATCGCGTGTGCAACATACAAAAGATGGTGTGGTGCTGAAAGGTGATTGTGTAAAACCTGCAGGAAAATCAGAAGAGTTTGATTTAAATTGTAGTAATTTTAAAACGCAGGCAGAGGCGCAACAAAAGTATGATTATTGTGCCGCACAGATTGCTGAAAACAACAGTAACCTTGATAAAGCTAAAATTATGTCACTTGATGTTTATGGCCTAGACGGCAATAAAAATGGCATAGTATGTGAGGCATTGCCATAACTGTAATGTATTTAAAATAAAACCCTCTTCTGAGGGTTTTATTTTGGCTGGTCAAACTCTAGCGCATCATTCAAATTCAAATGTTAAAACCCTAACTCACTCAAACTCGCATGGTCATCCGGCCTGCGGCCGAGCGGCCAAAAGAATTTTCTTTCTGCTTCTTTAATCGGCAAATCATTAATGCTGGCATAGCGTAACTCCATTAAACCATTGGCATCGAACTGCCAGTTCTCGTTGCCGTATGAACGAAACCAGTTACCGGCATCGTCATGCCACTCGTAAGCAAAACGCACCGCGATACGATTTCCATCAAACGCCCATAGCTCTTTAATTAACCTGTAATCCAGCTCTTTTGCCCATTTGCGGGTTAAAAATTCCACTATCTGCGCACGCCCTTTTGGAAACTCAGCGCGATTGCGCCATTGTGAATCAACTGTATATACCATTGAAACGCGTTGCGGATCGCGGCTGTTCCAGCCATCTTCTGCCATGCGTACTTTTTGAATGGCAGTTTCACGCGTAAAAGGTGGAAATGGGGGTCGGATCTCTACATTAGTCGTCATTATTTTTCCTTTTATGCATTCAAAAATTGTTGAAACTGCTTTTGCTCATATTCCATGTGTTTTTCAAAAGTTTGCTTATTACTGGTCAGGCGCTGGATGATGAGTGAGCCTTCAACAACAATTATAAATCGCTCTGCCCAATTTTTTGCTTCTGGTTGACTCAAGCCAACTTCTTCGCCTAAGCGAATGAGTGCGCTTAACCAAGCACTATAATCATCATTCTGCCGCTTTTTTATATCCGGCTTTGCCTCGCCAAGATTCAATACATTGAGCAGGCAATTTTTCCCACCATCGCTATAAAACGCCTTTACTGTTTTAATCATATTGCTGAATCTTTTTTCTGGTTTCACCTGCGTATCTAATAAAGGTGTAATGATATGTTGCTGGATTTGCACGCTGACATAGGCTACAACTGCTTTCAGCATATCTTCTTTACCTTTTGGGAAGTGATGATACAGGCTGGATTTCTGCAAACCTGTGATCTCTGACAGCAGTGAAATCGTAGTGCCTTCGTATCCATGATTCCTGAATATATCGAACAGCGCTTCTATAAGCGTGCTGTTTTCATTTGTCTGCTGGACCATATTGACCTAAGTTAAAAATAGTTGTTGACATATTACCGAACGTTCGTTACATTGTCAATATACCGAACATTCGGTACAGTCAACCTTAAGGAGTGCATGATGAACAAAACAGCTATTTTTATTTTCTCTGATCCAAAACATGGTGGCGATGAAGCGATTGGACGCGCATTTAATGGCTTGGCAGCCGCTTACGATATCAAACAAACTGGCGGTGATGTATCCATTACATTTCAAGGTGCCGGCACACGCTGGCCTGCCTTGATCACGCAAGAAGATCACCCTTTAAATAACTTATATAACTTGGTTAAAGGCAATATTGCAGGCCTATCTTGTGGATGTGCTGATGTGTTTGAAGCCAGTGAAGATGCCAAAGCCAGTGGTTTTCAAGTGATTCAAGAAAACCTGGTGCCAGGAACAACGGGCTTAGCCAGCTTTGGTAAATTATTAAAATTTAATACAACCATTTTAAATTTTTAACCTGAATATTTCACATAACTTGCGGTTAAGTAATCGCAAGCTTTTAAGGAGAAATAGTATGCCGAATGCATTTGCAACGATAAGTTTTACTGATAGCGTAAAAGCAGCCCAAAGCCGCTACGGCAGTCGTGAACATAATCAGCACTTTGAGTTATCTGATGATCCACGCAATCAACTAGGCGCGTTTGAAAAAGAGTTTATTGAAACACGTGATAGTTTTTATATGGCAACCATATCAGAAAATGACTGGCCTTATGTACAGCATCGTGGCGGCCCCGCTGGTTTCATCAAGGTATTGGATGCACGCACGATTGGGTTTGCCGATTTTAAAGGCAATAGGCAATATATCAGCGTGGGTAATTTAAATGCTAATTCACGCACCTCGCTTATGCTGATGGATTATCCCAACCGCCGTCGCCTTAAGTTATGGGGAACAACACGCATCATTCATGAAGCTGAGGAGCCTGAATTGATTAAACGCTTAGAAACTACCAGTTATCCTGCACGGGTTGAACGTGGCATTGTGATTAAGATTGAAGCAGTTGAGTGGAATTGCCCAAAATACATCACCCCAAGATATTCAGAAGCGGAAGTTGATAATGTCTTGCAACCTTTACTAGAGGAAAATAAGCAATTGCGTGAACAATTGCTTACTCTCCAAGAAAGCCGCCACTTTGATGATTCCAAAGGCTAGCATATAGGCCTTTGTTAGCTAAAAGTTTTTTATGGCTACCTTCTTCTATAATTTTACCATCGTCCAGCACAATCAGCCTATCCATGGCGGCAATCGTGGATAGCCTGTGTGCGATCGCAATCACGGTTTTGCCTTCCATGAGTTGGTACAAACTGCTTTGAATAACCGCCTCTACTTCACTATCCAACGCGCTGGTGGCTTCATCAAGCAACAAAATCGGTGCATCTTTTAACATTACACGCGCAATGGCGATACGCTGGCGTTGACCGCCAGATAACTTAACGCCTCGCTCGCCCACGTGTGCATCATAACCAGTGCGGCCTTTAGCATCGGCCAAGTGAAGGATAAACTCATGTGCCTCTGCCCGCTTGGCAGCGGCTATCATTTCCGCTTCAGTGGCATCTGGGCGGCCATACAAAACATTGTCACGCACGCTACGATGTAACAGTGACGTATCTTGCGTCACCATACCAATGTTGGCGCGCAAACTGTTTTGGGTGACATTATTAATGTTTTGGCCATCAATTAAAATATGCCCTTTTTCAACCTCGAAAAAGCGCAACAGCAAATTAACAATCGTCGATTTTCCTGCTCCCGAACGGCCAACCAGCCCGACTTTTTCACCGGCTTTGATGTGTAAATTAAGTTGGTTTAAAATGCTTCTATTCAGGTTATAACTGAAATCAACCGCTTCAAATTTAATGTCGCCTTGCTTCACTTGCAATGATTTTGCATCAGGTGTGTCGATGATTTTATTGTGTGTGGTCAAGGTATTAATGCCGTCTTGCACTGTGCCAACTTGCTCATAGAGCGATGTCATTTCCCACATCACCCAGTGTGACACGCCATTGAGCCGCAGCGCCATGGCGGTGGCCGCAGCCACACCGCCCACACTCACTTGACCTTTGCTCCACAACCATAAAGCAGTAAACCCCACCGCGATAATCAATAGCATATTTAGCGCATGGTTTATAGCTTCTACCATGCTGACCAAGCGCATTTGTTGATGTACTGTGCCCAAAAACTCGCCCATGGCGGTTTGTGCATAACCGGCTTCACGCCCGGCGTGACTGAACAATTTCACTGTGCTGATATTGGTGTAAGCGTCGGTGATGCGGCCAGTCATCAAACTGCGTGCATCGGCTTGGTGTTGCGAAACTTTGCTCAACTTGGGCACAAAATAGGTCAACGAAAGGCTATATGCCAACAACCACAACAAGAATGGCAATGCAATCAATGGGTTAAAATAAGCCACAATGCCCACCATACTGCCAAAATACACCACCACGTACACCATAATATCTGCCACGATAAACCACACATCGCGTACCGCCAGCGCAGTTTGCATCACTTTCGCCGCCACCCGCCCCGCAAACTCATCCTGGTAAAAACTCATGCTTTGATTCAACATGAGTCGATGGAAATTCCAGCGCATGCGCATTGGGAAATTGCCAGCTAGGGTTTGGTGCTTAAACAAAGTCTGCAGCAGAATCAGCACTGTACTTGAGACAAGAATAACGGCAAGCCAAGTCAGGCGTGTGCTTTCTAACGTCCATAATTCTGCAGGTGAAATTGTGGCTAGCCAATCCACCACTTTGCCCATCATGGCGAATAAGAATGCCTCAAATGCGCCTATTAATGCGGTTAGCACGGTCATGCCGAGTAGAAATGGGCGTAATCCTTGCGTACAGCCCCAAGCAAATGCCCAAAAATTCTCGGGTGGTGTGGCAATTAATCTTTCGGGGAAAGGTTTAGCTAATGTTTCAAAGTAATTAAAAAAACGGGCCAGCATGTTAGTTTGAAACAATCGTGCAAACTGCCTCGGCAGCGATGCCCTCGCCACGACCTGTAAAGCCGAGCTTCTCTGTGGTTGTAGCCTTGATGTTAACTTGCGAAATAGCGACTTGGCAATCGGCGGCAATGTTTTCACACATTTTTGTAGTATGTGGTGCTAACTTGGGCGCTTCACATATCACGGTGGCGTCAATATTATTCACCACATAATTCTTGGCTTTTAATAACCTAATGACTTGTCGTAATAAGTCACGGGAATCCACATTTTTGTAAGTATTGTCACTAGGCGGAAAATGCTTACCAATATCACCCAAGCTTGCTGCACCTAAAAGCGCGTCGCAAATTGCATGCAACAGCACATCGGCATCTGAGTGACCATCCAAGCCCTTGTCATAGGCTATTTCAACGCCGCCGATGATGCATTTACGTCCAACAACCAACTTATGCACATCAAATCCGTGGCCAATTCTCATATAGTTTTAATTTCTTTGCTAAAAAGCGCCTCTAACAAGGCTAAGTCTTGTGGATATGTTACCTTTAAATTGCGAAGCTCGCCTTGCACCAAGGTGGGCTGCAGGCCGAGCGCTTCAATTGCTTCTGCTTCGTCTGTTGCTGTCTTGTTATAAGCCTGTAGCGCTGTTTTAAGTGTGCTGTAGCGAAACATCTGTGGTGTTTGCGCTTGCCATAAGCTGTCACGCGAAATGGTGCTTTCTACCTTATTTGCTTGGCCAGATTTCTTTAATGTGTCTGCTACTGGCAATGCCAACAAGCCACCCACGGCATCATTTTCCAGCGTGGCCAATAAAGTATCCAGCAGCGCACTCGTCAAACCAGGCCGCGCTGCATCATGCACCAACACCCAATCGTCATCTGCAACCTGCATAGACAACAATGTATTTAGAACAGTTTCGCTGCGATTTTCACCCCCTGTGTAATGCAGCTTCAATTTACTCAATGGGTCTAGCGGCAAATCACGCCAAAACAGGTCGTCTGTACTTAAAGCTACATGAATACTGGAAATGCGGGGATGATTAAAAAAAGTTTGAATGGTGTGCGAAATAATCGGCTTACCTGCCAGTGGCATATATTGCTTGGGCAATACATTTTCCATACGGCTGCCCGTGCCTGCAGCAGGGATGATTACATGAAAAAACGTCATACTGGATTTTAGCATGACGTTATTTTCACCAGAAATTTAATTCTCCCTGTTTTAACATCACAGCGGGACTTGGAATGTAGCCTTCCAATTAATTTGGCCCGGCAATGACCCTTCCGATGCGGCTTTCAGCGCCAAGATTGAATTCAATACTAATTAGAAAAGTCAGCCTTCTCCACGTTTTACTTTAGCTTCGTATTCGTTAATGTCTACAAGCCCTTGTGATTCTGCAATAGTTCTCTCATCCGGTGTAATTGCATCCTGCACAATATCCAAGCGCTTCCATGTTGGTATAGGGGTAACCTTGCAGGGCTCAGGAACATATTTTGATTGATCAATCTTTTTATATTTGTGAATGTATCGCGGACAATTCACCCATATTTTAGTCACGCTTATCATGATTAGATATTTGGCTTCGGTGTACTCTGCCATGAGCGCATGCTCTCTCACCAATTCAGCTGTACCCTGTACTCGTACCCGATGTGGGGTTTCAAAGTCTATGAATAACATTCCAATTTTATGCTGCGCTTCTATATTTCCAACTGAATAGAACATGCCGTTCCCATCAAATCCAGGGAATACTAAAGTGCTTTCATCCAGTACTTTTACGAATCCCGTGGGTCCGCCTTTGTAAGAAACCGTCGGCATTCCATTAGGGTCAACTGTGGACAGAAAAAACATATCCCGACTAG
The DNA here is from genome assembly GCA_036675645.1 of Methylotenera sp. GTDB lineage: Bacteria > Pseudomonadota > Gammaproteobacteria > Burkholderiales > Methylophilaceae > Methylotenera_A. The sequence goes on from JAKFEP010000032.1 coordinate 22,618, forward strand.
CAATGAATTTTTTTTCATCATCAGATATTTTTTCGTGTATCCAACCATTATCAAGTAAATTAGCTAATTTCGTAGTATTGAATTCTTCCTGTAAAGCACGATGCTCAGCTGAGTATAGTGATGCCATAATTGCCTCCGGTATATTGAGAAACTATTGATGTAAATGAAAAATCTTATTCATGACTCTCCATTTTCCGTCTATCTTTAATAGATTAAAAAAATCTGTGAATCTATGTCCTGTCCAGTTATCAGTTTCTAATCGCACACTTGCAATCGTTTCAACAATATCAATACTCACAATATGGAAGACTAAATTTTTAGCAGGCCCGTTTGTGTCATTCCAGTCGTAAAGCCCTTGAATAGGACCGGCAAACAAATCGGCGCCAACATATCCGAAAATCGTTGCATCATTGTGAAAGGCGGGTTTCATTTCGCTACCCTTACCAGAAATTGCGCCATTAATATAATGCTGAAGTAATTCAGTAATGGCCTCGTAATCACTAATATTTGTCATTGGCATAAATATCTCCTTAAGTTATGCGTCATGTTGACTTATTTTTAAATTGGAATAAATACAAGATATAGAATATTATTTGTGCTTATTTGGAATAAATGAACGGGGATAAATTGTTTAATTCACTAGATGATTTACGGATATTTATACAAATCTTTGAGAAAAAAAGCCTTACGCTAGTCGCTGAGTTCAACCAGACAACACCGGGCGTTATTAGCAAACGATTAACGCAAATGGAAAAAGATTTCGGCGCACGGTTATTTCATCGAACTACGCGAACCATACAGCATACGGATGAGGGCCTTCGCCTCTATTCACAAGCACAACATTTATTAGAAACCGTAGATGATTATGAAATGGATTGGGGTGAAAAAACCGAGCCTGCAGGGTTAATACGAATAACTGCATCGGCTTCGTTTGCTAGGCTTTACTTAATGCCGCTGATGCTGAAGTTTTTAAAGATATATCCAAAAATAAAAATTAGTTTTGAACTCTCAGATAAAGTACTGGATATCGTATCAGAGGGCATAGATTTGGCTATTAGAGGCGCTCAGATGAGTGATTCAAGTCTCGTGGCAAAAAAGTTAGGACCATCTCCGGAAGTGCTTTGTGCAACCAAAGAATATCTAGAAAAAGCTGCTCCATTAACTGCACCCGAAGACCTGGCTAAGCATAATTGCATCGTGCTAAATGAAAACTACAACTGGGAATTTAAAGTTGATGGAAAAACGATACACCAGCGTGTGAGTGGGAGTTTTCAAACAAACTATAGCGAAGCATTAATAGAGGCGGTTAAAGATAGTTTAGGTCTCGGTATGATTTGTTATTGGCAAGCACATAAAGAGTTGCAGGCCGGAGAACTTATGCTTGTCTTGCCAGAGTTCGCACCAGGAAGATATCAAACGTTATACGCTGTTTATCCTTCACGTAGACATTTACCCATAAAAACAAAAGTACTTATAGAATATTTGGAAAAAAATCTTGTGATTCCTTTTCCGAGCTAATGAACTCTGCCTGAAAAATGACCTGAAAAATGACAGGCGTGCCAGATCGGCACAGCCCTGTCTTCATCTGTATGCATAATCAGTAAAGGATTTAAGCTTACTCTTCGGAGCGCGCTGGGATCTTATGAATACTTAAATCAGCGCCTACGAATTCGTCCTCGTGGCTCATGCGTATACCGGCGATTTTCTTAAGTCCGCCGTAAATAATTACACCACCAGTTAATGCAATCAGCACACCAAAAGTGGTGCCAATAAGCTGTGACATAAACGAAACGCCACCTAAGCCGCCCATGGATTTAAGCCCAAAGATGCCAGCAGCCAAGCCGCCCCAGGCACCACACAAACCATGCAATGGCCATACACCTAGGACATCATCAATTTTTAAACGGTTCTGTGTTAGCGTAAACGCCCACACAAATAAGGCGCCTGCCACTGCACCAGTAGCCAGGGCGCCAAGCGGATGCATCACATCCGAACCCGCACACACAGCCACCAGCCCTGCCAATGGGCCATTGTGTACAAAGCCCGGGTCATTTTTACCCAACAAAGTTGCCGCGAGAGTACCGCCTACCAACGCCATGAGCGAGTTCACTGCCACCAAGCCCGAGATGCCTTGTATGGCCTGTGCTGACATCACATTAAAACCAAACCACCCTACTGTTAGCATCCATGCACCTAACGCTAAAAATGGTATGTTTGATGGCGGGTAAGCGTGCAACTTGCCGTCTCTGCTGTAACGGCCCGCGCGGGCGCCGAGCAAGATTACTGCGGCTAAGGCTATCCAACCACCCATGGCGTGCACCACTACCGAACCGGCAAAATCGTGGAAATTCGCACCAAAATTTGCTAGCAACCAATCCTGAAAACCGTAGTGTTTGTTCCATGCGATACCTTCAAAAAATGGATAAACGAAACCGACGATTAAAAATGTCGCTGCTAATTGCGGGTTAAACTTTGCACGCTCGGCAATACCACCAGATACAATAGCTGGTATAGCCGCGGCAAATGTAAGCAGGAAAAAGAATTTGACCAAGCCGAAGCCATTTTTCTCCGCCAGCACTTCAGCACCGCTAAAAAAATCGACACCATAGGCAATACTGTAGCCAATGAAGAAATAGGCAATAGTCGATACTGAAAAATCGACCATAATTTTGACCAAGGCATTGACTTGGTTTTTGCTGCGAACGGTGCCGAGCTCTAAAAATGCAAAACCTGCATGCATCGCAAGCACCATAATGGCGCCCAGCAATACGAACAACACATCATTCGCAGAAACTAATGCTTCCATAAAACACTCCTCAAAAAATATTATTATTTAAGTTTTAATTATATTTACGGCAAAAAAACAGTTACTAATAAGCAAATACTGCGCCATTAGGTCATCTTTGATTTTAAAAGGGATTTAATCATGCATTAGAAATGGTATGCACTTTTTTAGTGCAATGCACTTTATGTCGCACTAAACAAGTGCTAATTTGATTCTTACAGCATACTGACGGTATTGGAGTTTAAAATGTACTTATCTGCATCTGGATTGCCTGCCCAAAAGTGAAAGAATTCGCGTACCACCACCAAAAACAGGCGACGATTTTTTTTCACTTCAAACAGAGGTAAAGTGGCATCCACCGTGGTGCGATAAATTTTGTTATTTTTATCTGGCGCATCGCGCATACGTACCAGTAAGATTTTGGCTAACTTTAGACGTGTATCAATGAGAGTCTGATCGGCATTTTCGTTGCGCAAGGCTTTGGTATAGGCTTTAAGCGCCCAACTATCGGTCGTGCCAAATTTCTCTGCGTCTACCGTGTGCCATAAATCACTAAGCAACACACTTTCAGGCTGCCAATGAATGGGTAATGCGTCTTCTGTCGCGCTTTTACTAAGCTGTGAGACCGCTTTTAAATCGCCCATCCAGAACGGAAAATACTCACGCAAAATAACTAAGCTTTCCGCCCAATCCTCTACTTTCACCGAGTCCATCAGGGTTTCAATGACACTCCGATATTCGCTACCACTGGGTTCTTTATCAGCCAACAAGGGCATCAACTTATTGAGAAAATTAATGCGCGGTACAAAAGTATCTGGCCCGAAACCTTTAGCGGTTAAAAGCTTAATGTATACTTCTAGCGCTTGTTGCTCGCGCGACTCGGAATTGTTGTTGTCAGTCATGAATCAATAACTTAATTAATTGTTTTAATTTTAACGTACAGTCCATTGAAAAATATAATAAATCCTGCATATTACCTACAGTTAAACTGTATTTTGTTTGTTATCCATCAAAAAGTAAACACTTATGTTTGAGTTTTTATTATCAGCATTATTGCTGGCCGCTGGCTGGTTTTGGCTAGATAGCATCGCTAAGCGCGAAGTGGCTATTAGCCTTGGGCGCGAGTTGGCAGGACGCTGGCAATTGCAACTATTGGATGAAACCGTAGCCTGCACACAAATACGGCTGGGGCGCGACAGTCGCGGACATGCTCAATTACTGCGCTTTTACGAATTCGAAGTTAGCGCAAGCGGCGCCGAGCGCATGCAATGCAACCTTCAGTTATTGGGCAAGCAACTACAAAGTTGGCATATTCCGCCCTACGTTCAACCGCTGCAATAATGTGTTTTTTAGAACCTAAAATTATATTTTATGGGATGAAGCGCAAGGAGCCGCGAAGCGAATGACGATGGCATATGTTGTTTATAGACGAGGAATGAGCGCACGCGCAAGAAATTATCAAGCTGCGATTCGCACATTAAATTAATTTGTACATAGGTCGTTTCGCACCATCGCCTACTGGACCTCTACATTTTGGTAGCTTAGTAGCGGCAGTTGCCAGCTATTGCGATGCAAAATACAACCAAGGAAAGTGGCTGGTGCGCATGGAAGATGTAGATAAACCGCGCGAAATGGTGGGTGCCGCAGATGTTATCTTGCGGACATTAGAAGCTTTCGGTTTTGAGTGGGATGATGCAGACATTAATTCCAGGGTAGTATTTCAAAGCCAGCGCAGCAACATTTACCAACACTACCTAAATCAGTTAAAACGCGACGGCTATATTTATGCCTGCACATGCAGCCGTAAAGAAATTGCCGATTCGGCCACTAGTGCCGGTATTGAGGGCGCAATTTACCCAAAAACCTGTTTATTAAAGCCTACCCTGCAACCTACCAACGGCCCTGCGGCATACAGAGCAATGGTGTTAGATAAAAATATTAGCTTTATAGATGCGATCCAAGGTGAAGTGACGCAGAATTTAGCCCTAGACATTGGTGATTTTATTTTAAAGCGTAAAGATGGCTTGTTTGCTTATCAGCTTGCTGTGGTGGTGGATGATGCGTTGCAAGGCATCACGCATGTTGTGCGCGGTGCTGATTTGCTTAACTCCACCCCGCGACAGATTTATTTGCAACAGCTATTAGACTTTACAACGCCCCATTATGCACACGTACCAATGGTAGTAAACGCACAAGGTGAAAAACTCAGTAAACAAACTTTAGCGAACCCTATCACACCACAAAGTGCGCCAACATTGGTGTTTGAGGCATTGTGTTTTTTAGGTCAAAATCCACCTGCTGAAACAAAAAATGCCACATTAAGTGAAGTATGGGATTGGGCGATTGCGAATTGGCTGCTAAAAAATATACCTCGCCAAAAATTGCAGACTTACAACACTCTATAGTTTAGACCCTTATCTTTATCTGCAATTCACCAAATATAAATAGTAACAGTTCTCATTTGTGTTACCATTTTAACCGAAAATTAACTCACTCTTAACTTAACACGCCATCAGGACTTTCAATGAACACGCTGCATTATTCATTCTCAAAAATTTCTATATTACGCCTAGCTATTGTCAGCGCTTTTGCTAGCTCATTATTATCAGCCAACGCTGCGTCTGCTGAAACCAGCGATATGAAACTGCCAGAAGTGAATGTAACCGCGCCCGCTGTGAGTGATACACAGCCAGTAAAAGGCTACAACGCTAAAAAAAGTAGCTCTTCTACGAGAACAGATACCGAATTACGCGATACACCACAAGCTATTACGGTCATTCCGCAAGATTTAATTAAAGATCAATCAATTCAAAGCATTTCGCAAGCCGTGCAATATGTGCCGGGCGTGCAATCGGCACAAGGTGAAGGTAACCGTGACCAAATAATTCTACGTGGCAATGCAACCACTGGTGATTTCTTTTTGGATGGCTTGCGTGACGATGTGCAAACTTATCGCGACCTTTACAATACAGACCGTCTTGAAGTGCTAAAAGGCCCAAACGGTATGGCATTTGGTCGTGGTGGCGCGGGCGGTGCAATTAACCGCGTGAGCAAACAAGCCGGTTGGGATCCAGTGGCGGAATTTATGGCCAGCTATGGCGCCTATGATTACAAGCGCGTTTCAGGCGATTATGGCCAAGCGTTAAACGATGAAATCGCTTTCCGCATCAATGGTGTTTATGAGGATTCAGGCTCCTATCGTGACGGCGTGGATATTGAACGTTTTGGCGTTACACCGACCGTCACCATTCGCCCTGATGAAAAGACTAAAATCGTCTTAAGTACTGAGTATTTCAAAGACAAACGTGTGGCTGATCGTGGCGTGCCTTCAGTGAACAGTGCTGGCAATGTAGCACTCAATAATCGCCCATTTGATATTGGCAATGAAGATATCTTTTTCGGCAACGCAAGCCTCAGCCCAACAGAAACTAGAACAGTGGCTTTTAACGCCAGCATCGAACATTCGTTTGATAACGGTATTGGTGTTAAAAATAGTACCCGCTATGCCAATTATGATAAATTTTACCAAAACGTATTTGCAAGAAGTCCTGTCAGAAACGATGGTACTGTTCAAATTGGTGCATATCGTGATGAAACCGAACGCGAAAACCTGATTAACCAAACTGATATAACTTACAGCTTAAAAACCGGTAGCGTAGAGCACAAATTATTGGCGGGTGCGGAGTTTGCGGTACAGGACACGGATAACAGGCGGCTAACACCTGTCGGTGGAGAAAACTTGGCTGGCTCTGAGCCCAGTAGCAACCCTACCAGATCTGGCGTTGTGTTTAATACAACTTCTCGCAACCAACAAAGTGATGTGACTGTCGCTGCGTTTTATCTACAAGATCAAATTATCTTATCACCACAATGGCAGGCAATTGTTGGCTTACGCAACGATAACTTCGATACTGATTACACTAATTTATTAACTAATGCCAACATCAATGCCAGCGATAATTTATTAGCGCCTCGTGCAGGCTTAATATTTAAACCAGCAGAACCTTTATCACTTTATGCCAACTACAGCGTTTCTTATGTCCCACGTGCGGGTGATCAACTGATTGGATTAACTGTAACCAATGCATCGTTTAAACCTGAGAAATTTATCAACTATGAAGTGGGTGCAAAATGGGATGTGAACCAAGACTTGGCATTAAC
>JAKFEP010000154.1:0-5077 GCA_036675645.1 Methylotenera sp.
TAACTACAATCAACAAAAAGCCGATGAACCTTTCATCGGCTTTTTTATTACAGCTTAAGTACTAAACCATGCCCAAATGGTCCAGGCCAGCTGACATATCCTTGTCCTTGGCATCTTTGCCTTCTAGCTTAATTTTCAGGCGTATATCATTTACAGAGTCTGCATTACGCAACGCTTCTTCGTAGCTGATATCCCCAGATTCATGCAGGTCAAACAGCGCTTGGTCAAAGGTTTGCATGCCCAGCTCGCGTGAGCGGCCAATAATTTCTTTAATCTCATGGACGTCACCTTTAAAAATCAAATCTGAAATCAAAGGCGAGTTAATCATAATCTCAATCGCAGCTGCGCGGCCTATGCCATCGGCTTTTGGAATCAGCCGCTGTGAAATAAACGCGCGCGTATTTAATGATAAATCCATCAGCAGTTGATGTCTGCGCTCTTCTGGGAAGAAGTTAATAATACGGTCTAACGCCTGATTGGTGCTATTTGCATGCAGCGTAGCCAGGCACAAATGGCCAGTTTCCGCAAAGGCAATCGCATAATCCATCGTTTCGCGATCACGAATCTCGCCAATCAAAATCACATCGGGTGCTTGTCGCAAGGTATTTTTTAACGCGATGCTCCAACCATCCGTATCCACCCCCACTTCACGCTGAGTAATAATACAATTGATGTGTTCATGTACAAACTCGACCGGGTCTTCGATGGTAATAATGTGTCCATAGCTATTTTGGTTGCGATAACCTACCATGGCCGCCAACGAGGTGGACTTACCTGAGCCGGTGCCGCCTACAAAAATCACCAAGCCACGCTTGGTCATGGCGATATCTTTCAACACTTCCGGTAAACCTAAATCTTCAAATTTCGGGATTTTAGTGGTGATGGTTCTAAACACCATCCCTACTGAACCGCGTTGCACAAATGCATTCACGCGGAAGCGTGCCACGCCTGGCAACCCAATCGCAAAATTACATTCGTTAGTCGCATCGAATTCTGCCGTTTGCTTATCATTCATTACCGAGCGGGCAATCTCACGCGCATGCTGTGCCGTCAACACTTGTGAACTGATCGGCGTCATTTTGCCATCTATCTTCATAGCTGGCGGAAAGCCGGCAGTAATAAACATGTCTGAGGCTTTTTTACTCAACATGAGTCGTAATAAATCAAATACAAACTTTTCAGCCTGACCTTTTTCCATCATTCAATCCCAATCAATATGCAATATAAACCATTACCCTCAGGGCTTACAGGGCATCAATAAGCAACCAAGAAATTAACCAATAATCGATTCTTTATTCGCTGCCTTGCCCCGTGCTTCATTAGCAGAGATGACATTCCGGCGCACTAAATCTTGCAAATTCTGATCCAAGGTCTGCATGCCTATATTCTGGCCAGTTTGGATAGATGAGTACATTTGCGCCACCTTGTTTTCGCGAATCAAATTACGAATCGCTGGTGTCCCAATCATAATTTCGTGTGCGGCCACCCGGCCTTGTTCATCCTTAGTTTTACACAACGTTTGTGAAATAACTGCGCGCAACGATTCTGACAACATCGAGCGCACCATTTCTTTTTCGGCAGCAGGGAACACGTCGACGATACGGTCAACCGTTTTTGCGGCTGAACTGGTATGCAGCGTCCCGAACACTAAGTGACCAGTTTCTGCGGCAGACAACGCCAATCTAATCGTTTCCAAGTCTCGCATCTCACCGACCAGAATCACGTCAGGGTCTTCACGCAATGCGCTTCGCAATGCATTTTGAAATGACAGTGTATGCGGTCCAACTTCACGTTGGTTAATTAAACATTTTTTTGAAGTGTGTACAAACTCAATTGGGTCTTCAACTGTAAGAATATGCCCCATTTCATTTTCATTAATGTAGTCCACCATTGCGGCTAGCGTAGTCGATTTGCCTGAGCCGGTAGGCCCAGTCACCAGCACAATACCACGTGGCGTATCTGCAATTTCTTTAAAAATAGGCGGACAATTTAATTGCTCTAGCGTTAAAATTTTCGACGGAATTGTCCGAAACACCGCGCCAGAACCGCGATTATGGTTAAACGCATTCACCCGAAAACGTGCTAAATTAGGGATTTCAAACGAAAAGTCACACTCCAATGTTTCCTCATACACTTTGCGCTGGCCATCGTTCATAATGTCGTACACCATGTCGTGCACTTGTGTATGATCCATACTGGGCACATTGATTTTGCGCACGTCGCCATGCACGCGAATCATTGGCGGCAGGCCTGCTGAAAGGTGCAAATCTGATGCTTTATTCTTGACCGAGAATGCGAGTAAATCTGAAATATCCACTGTCAGCTCCTGCTATAATGAGTATTGTTAATAAACTACATAAAGTTCATTGTTTAGATAATTGAATTATGTCCACAATTGTTGATTCGTTGCAAGCAATTCAAGCAAGTATTGTTGTAGCAGCAGCATCTTCGAATCGTACAGACAAAGTACATTTGCTTGCGGTAAGCAAAGCGCAGCCAGCGGATAAGCTGCGTACTGCCTATTTAGCAGGACAAAGGCTGTTCGGCGAAAACTATGTACAAGAAGCGATTAACAAACAAGCCGAACTGAATGATTTAGCCATCGAATGGCATTTTATTGGCCCCATTCAAAGCAATAAAACCGCGTTAATCGCAACGCATTTCGATTGGGTACATTCTGTCGATCGACTAAAGATCGCACAGCGCTTAAACGATGCACGACCAGAAAATTTTCCGCTTTTAAATGTCTGCATTCAAATCAATAGTAGTGAAGAAGGCTCAAAGAGTGGCGTCGACATTGGTTCGCTAAGCACGCTTGCGAAAGAGATTTCAGTGTTGCCAAAGCTAATATTACGCGGAGTGATGGCGATACCTGCGCCCACGCAAGACTTTGCAAAACAGCGGGCGCAATTTAAAATAGTGGCAGACGCTTATAAAATATTAAAGCAGCACGGCTATCAATTAGACACTTTGTCGATAGGCATGTCAGATGATTATGTGGCGGCTATACGAGAAGGTGCTACTATCGTAAGAATTGGGTCAGCAATCTTTGGTTTAAGAACTCCTGGTTTAAAAACGTAGAGATTTAAGAACGTTGGACAAGCGCAACACAAAATTAACAGAATGAGAAAAACCATATGAAACTGGGTTTTATTGGTGGTGGCAATATGGCGCAAGCATTAATTATTGGCCTAAAGAGCCAGCAATTTTCCATGCAAAATATTACCGTCATCGAGCTAGATACTGATAAACATGCAGCGATCAAGCAGCTGGGGGTAAAAGCTTCTGCGCAGCTTGCAGATATTAAAAAGAGCGATGTGATTGTGTTGGCAATCAAACCACAACAATTGCCAGCCTTAGCGAAAACACTAGTTCCTTTACTCAAAAAACAACTGGTTATTTCAATTGCCGCTGGTATCCGCTTGGCCGATTTGTCGCGCTGGTTGGGTAATTACAACACCATTGTGCGCGCTATGCCTAATACCCCAGCACAAATTCAAGCAGGCGTCACTGGTTTGTATGCCATGCCAGATGTAAGTGCCAAACAAATTGCCTTGGCAGACCAAGTACTTAGCGCTGCAGGAACAACCCTATGGTTGGACAGTGAAGAAAAGCTAGACGCAGTGACGGCTATTTCTGGCAGCGGGCCAGCTTACGTGTTTTATATGATTGAGGCCTTGCAAGCTGCTGCGCTTGATTTAGGCTTGGGTGAGGTGCAAGCAAAGCAACTCAGTATTGCCACTTTTAAAGGCGCCAGCTTATTGGCGCATGCCAGCATTATGCCTATCAGTACACTGCGTGAGCAGGTCACCTCAAAAGGCGGCACAACGGAGCAAGGCTTGTTAAGTTTGCATGATTCTAAAGTGAAACAGGCAATTATATTAGCGGCACAAAAAGCCTACCAACGCGCCAAGTCTTTAGGTGATGAGTTAGGTAAAGATGAATAGGGGAATCTTCAAATGTTATCTACGGCGCTAAATTTTTTACTCAACACCATCTTCAATTTGCTGACTCTGCTGTTTTTGTTACGTTTTTTTCTGCAATTGTTTAAAGCACCTTTCAATAACCCCCTGACCTACATGGTGGTTTCCCTCACCGATTTTGCGGTAAAGCCTGCGCGTAGAATCATCCCTAGCTGGGGGAAAGTTGATTTATCTACGTTACTGTTAGCATTAGTCACCCAGTTTTTACTACAACTTTGTTTACTGTGGTTACGTGATTTACCTGTTAGCCTGGTGGGCAATACTATCTGGACCAGTCTTATCGGTATGAGTGTACTTGGCATATTCCGCACGATGCTAGACGTGTTTTTTTACGCCATCTTGTTGCAGGTGATTTTAAGCTGGGTCAATCCGCACTCGCCTATTTCCAGCGTGCTGGACAGCTTAACCAAACCAATTCTAGCTCCTATACAACGCCTGCTTCCCACTGCTGGGGGCATGGATTTTTCGCCGGTGGTGGCGCTAATTTTAATACAAATGGTCAATATCTCTGTTGTAAAAACACTTGAGCTACGGTTGCTAAACCTGTATTGAAATCAATGGACTTGATTGCAATTTAATCACTTAAGATATTCAGAACTTTTAAAATGTGACGAATCTATCGTAAGGATCATACTTACCACTAGATCCAAACAATATCGAATGCCTCACGCGAGTATTGAGTATCCGCCTGCAAAGTCACACGTTTGTTAATAAAATCAGATAAATTAGCCAAGCTTTGCGCTTCTTCATCCAGCAGCAAATCAATGACTGCGGTTGAGGCAATCACTTTAAATTCTTTAGCGTCAAATTGTTTTGATTCGCGCAACAGCTCGCGCATAATTTCATAGCAAATTGTCTGCGCAGTTTTATGCTCACCACGCCCTTCACACACCTCACACTGCTCACATAGCAAATGCGCTAGGCTTTCACGCGTACGCTTGCGCGTCATCTCCACCAAGCCCAGCGAAGTGAAGCCGTTAATGCCGGTACGAGCGCGGTCCAGCTCCACGGCTTTTTTAAGCTCTTCCAACACCGTTTCGCGCTGAGCATCTTCATCCATATCAATAAAATCAATAATGATAATGCCACCTAAA
>JAKFEP010000209.1:0-29137 GCA_036675645.1 Methylotenera sp.
GCAGCAATCAAATCATCGAGTGTGGCGTTTAAAACGGTTTTTAAATCCTGCTCCAGCGCCTCGGCATCTAACGTCGCATTTTGCATGACACCCGGCATTTGCAATATTTCCAACATGTTGACTGGCTGTGTATGCGGGAAATACTGTGCAGCTGTGTTTGCGCTTTCCGCTATTTGTTGTAACACGCTATGATTAAGCATTGGCGCACCCTGCAGAGCACTATTGCGCATCAAGCTTAAGCGGCAATCTACCTTGCCACGACCCAATTTTGCTTGTATCTGCTCACGAACTGTCGACTCAAAACCACGCAAATTATCGTCCAGCTTAAGCTGCAGTTCTAGATAGCGATGATTCACCGAACGTAACTCGAGTAATAAAATACCGTCGCTCGTGTTGTATTCATGCGACGCAAAACCAGTCATACTGAGTACCATAGCCAGCTTTCTTAATGTAATTAATCACAATTGTATCAAATAGCTATGATTTAATTAGGGTTTAATAAGAATTTAATGAGAAAATATTTTTAATACTATACAATAGTTGCTAACCTTAGCAGCTGAATTACAAGAAACGAATGGCGACAAGCAAAAACCAAACTTTACCTATCGGCTACATGCTGCAAGACTACATCATCACCAAAGTCTTAAGCACGGGCGGCTTCAGCTTTGTGTATCTGGCACAAGACATGAACAAGAATACGGTGGCCATTAAAGAATATATGCCCACTGGCTTGGCACTGCGTGAAGAAGGTGCAACGGTGCTGCTTGGCAATGATGATGATGCCTCTACTTTTAAGCACGGCTTAAAATGTTTTTTTGAGGAAGGCTTGGCTCTAGCCAAAATTGACCACCGAAATATCGTACGTGTCACCAATTTTTTTAGGGAGAACAACACCGTTTACATGGTGATGCAATACGAACGCGGTAAGTCGCTGCAAGATTACATTCTCTCGCAACCCCAACCCGTTAATGAGAAATTTGTACGTCGTGTGTTTAGTGAATTGCTGAACGGGCTGCGTGAAGTACACACGCAAAAATTACTACACCTAGATATTAAGCCTGCCAATATTTACATCCGACTGGATGGCTCGCCCGTATTGCTCGACTTTGGCTCAGCCAGGCAAACGCTCACCCAAGCACAATCTAAACTTTCTCCCAGCTACACCCCTGGCTTTGCACCTCCAGAGCAATATTTTGAACGCAAACAATTGGGGCCTTGGAGCGATATTTATAGCGTTGGTGCCAGCATGTATTCATGCATGATGCGCTCCGCGCCGATTGCGGCCAACTTGCGGGTGAATGCAGATCATCTCGTGCCCGCTTCTAAAATTGGTAAAAACATCTACTCTGAAGAACTGTTAAAAATTATTGATAGCTGCCTAGAGTTAGATTACATGCAACGACCGCAAAGCGTATTTTCCTTGCAAAAGACCCTTTTAGAAACCATTAAGCCTTTGCCAATAAAAAAACCCAGCTTGGTGAATAAAATTAAGTATGTACTGAATAAATCGCTTTAGCGCTAACAATGAAATTTACGATTTACCAAAATAGTCGCCAAGGGCCAAGGCCATATAACCAAGATCGTCTGGCATATTCTTATAGCAAAGATGCCTTGTTATTAGTGCTTGCAGACGGCATGGGCGGCCACCGCAATGGTGAAGTGGCAGCGCAATTGGCAGTAAAAACACTTACCGAAGCATTTCAACGCTTGGCAGTGCCTAGTTTAAGCAGTCCGGCCAAATTTTTAATTGACCATATTCAACAAGTGCACGACATGATAGAAAACGTGACACAACTGGAAGAATATGTAGAATCGCCACGCACCACCATCGTTGCAGCCATTATTCAGCGCGGCTATTTATGGTGCGCACATGTGGGCGATTCGCGTCTGTATCATTTCCGTAATGGGCATTTATTGTTTCGCACCGAAGATCACTCAGTGGTTCAATCGCTGTATAAAAAAGGCATGATCACTAAAGAGGAAATGACCACACACCCCTATAAAAATAAAATCTATAACTGCGTCGGCGGTGAATCACCGCCACAAATTGATTTATCGGACAGACACGAATTGCTTGAGGGCGACACCGTTCTGCTGTGTACCGACGGTGTTTGGGGAGTGATTGACGACCAGCAAATCAAGGAAATCATTCATCGTAATACCGATATTACCGCTGTTATTACCGATTTAATGGACAGTGCCGATTTTGCCAACGATGAAAAGGGTGACAACATGAGCGCGATTGGCTTGCAGTGGGGCGATAGACTCACTGGCCAAGTGGCTGTATCTACCCAACTGATGCCACTGGGTGAAACGACCACTATTATGAACCCCGTTACACACCAAGTGACAGATGGTATGCACCCAATGGAACTGTCAGACGATGACATTGAAAATACCATTTTAGCGATTCAAAACGCCTTAACGAAAACACAGCAAAAACCTAAAATTTAAGTCGCTATAATTAAGTCATGGTATATTTTTAAAAGCACAGCTTAATTCGCATCGCATATAATGGCTTTTTTTATCAAGCACATTTTATGAACAATTTTACTCGCCCCAGCCAACGCGCCAACGATCAGCTGCGCAACATTGAAATAATCCGCCATTACACCAAACACGCCGAAGGCTCGGTGCTGGTTAAATTTGGCGATACACACGTTTTATGTACGGCCAGTGTTGAGGAAAAAGTACCCGGGTTTTTAAAAGGCAAAAATCAAGGCTGGGTAACGGCAGAATATGGCATGTTGCCGCGCAGTACCGGTAGCCGTATGGATAGAGAAGCAGCTAGAGGTAAGCAAAGTGGCCGTACGCAAGAGATTCAACGACTTATTGGTCGCAGCCTGCGCGCGATTATTGACTTGGAAAAATTAGGTGAGCGCAGCATTCATCTTGATTGTGATGTGATTCAGGCAGATGGTGGCACGCGTACTGCCAGCATCACGGGCGCCTATGTGGCTTTGTATGATGCAGTTTCTACCTTATTAAACAGTGGCAAAATTAGCCAGAATCCACTTAAGCAAGGCGTAGCGGCGATTTCTGTGGGCGTGTACATGGGCACACCTGTTCTGGATTTAGACTATATTGAAGACTCTGACTGTGACACCGACATGAATGTGGTAATGACGGCAGATGGTGGCTTTGTAGAGATTCAAGGCACCGCTGAAGGCGAACCGTTTGACCGTGCTGCCATGGACAGCATGCTGGATTTGGCTGCTAGCGGTATTTGCGAATTATTGGCAAAACAAAGACAGGCGCTAAACCTATAAATGCTCAATCAATTGGTTATTGCCAGCGGCAACTCAGGCAAGCTGGCAGAGCTTCAAAACTTGCTTGCGCCTTTGAACATTCAGGTGATTCCGCAGTCACAATTTAGCGTCACCGAAGCAGCTGAGCCACATTGCACCTTTATTGAAAACGCGTTAGCCAAAGCACGCCATGCCAGCCTTGCCACCAAGCTGCCGGCACTGGCCGATGACTCTGGTTTGTGTCTAGAAGCTTTGCCTGGCATTCCTGGTGTGCACTCGGCTTATTATGGTGGTGAGCCTAGAAGCGATGCAAAAAATAACGCACACTTAATCAGTGTGCTTAAACAACATAGTAATCGCTTTGCTTATTATTATTGTTGCCTGGTGTTAGTGCGACAACATGACGATCCACAACCCTTGATTGCGGAAGGTGTTTGGAATGGGTCGATTTTAAAAAAACCACGCGGTACAGGCGGCTTTGGTTACGATCCGCTTTTCCTAGATAGCATCACCGGGAAATCCGCCGCGGAATTAACGCCAGAGCTTAAAAACAAGCTCAGCCACCGCGGTAAAGCCATGCGTAAAATGCTACAACTGATTGAACACTTAAATTAAATACGAGGCCTTGATATTAAGACCATGAAAAACCTACCTATTTGGGTGCGCAATGACAACAGTGTCGTTGCCTGCACCGAAAAAATTAAAGTCATGAAAGAAAACTTTGAAGAAATTCAACAACTTGCACAGGATGCATTTGAAGATGGCTTGCTGATGGAAGTGAGTGAAACACAAATGCGCGAGGTATTGCATCATTTTGTGGATGCGCTCATTAACCCATATCCGCAAGGAAAAACAAAACATTAAGCACACCAATGTGAAAACGCCATGCCGATTTTTAACTCAAGCCTAACCAGCATATTTTCTAATACATTACTCTAAACATATATTGCGTTGAGTAACTACTAAGTAAATGACTGACACCACAACTGACTTAAATACCGATAGCGAAGTCTATAAAACGCTTTTGGAATCCACCAAGGCCATTCCATGGAAAATTGACTGGGCCACCATGAAATTCAGCTACATTGGCCCACAAATTGAAAGCTTACTAGGTTGGTCTCCTGCCAGTTGGCAAACTGCAAACGACTGGATAGAGCGCATGCACCCTGATGATAGGGAGCGTGTTTCCAGCTTCTGTATTGCACAATCCAAGGCAGGGGTTGATCATGAAGCGGATTATCGCGCACTCACAAAAGATAATCGCATGGTATGGATACGCGATGTGGTGCATGTCGTGCGCAATGAACAAGGCGAGGTGGATTCACTGATTGGCTTTATGTTTGATATCAGTGAGCGTAAAAAAGCCGAACAAAAACTGGTGCATCTACAAAAAGAGTTGGAAGAGCTTTCTTACAAAGACGGCCTCACCGGCGTATTTAATCGGCGCATGTTCGATACTGTCTTAGAAACAGAGTGGGCGAATGCACAATCCAATGCTCAACCACTTTCACTGATTTTTCTGGATGTTGATTATTTTAAGCAATACAACGACCACTATGGTCATATTCAAGGCGACGATTGTTTGAAACTCATCGGCAAAATTTTAAGTGTGGCTGGCACGAGATCACGTGATTTTTTCGCGCGCTTTGGTGGTGAAGAGTTTGTGCTGGTATTACCCGAAACAGATGAAAAAGCTGCCCGCTTAATCGCTGAGCGCTGTCGTCAGCTTATTTTAAATGCACAGATTTCGCACGAAAAATCGCAGGTCAGCCAATATATTACTGTCAGCATGGGGATTGGTACCATTATTCCAACTCAACAAGATAAGCCCCTGGCTTTTATCAAAAAGGTAGACAAGCGACTCTATCAGGCTAAGAAAAATGGCAGAAACTGTCTCGTAGAAGCGAATTGATGCTGACTTGGCATACAGCATGATTCCGATTTACCCCGTTAACGACTTTAAAGCTATCAACAGCAGCGCACCCGTTTTGGGTGAAACCACCTTATCTGGCTTAAAAAATCCACCGCCCTTGTCTTTGTACATTCATATTCCGTGGTGCGTTAAAAAGTGTCCATATTGTGATTTTAATTCGCACGAAAACAAGCAAGAGATTCCTGAAAAGCGCTATGTGGCGGCGTTAATTGCGGATCTAGAACAATCGGTACCACGCGCATATGGTCGAAAAATCAAAAGCGTGTTTTTTGGTGGCGGAACGCCTAGTCTTTTCAGTGCAGAATCAATCGACGAAATTTTAAGCGCCGTGCGCATGCTGACACCTTTAGATTACGGCGCAGAAATTACACTGGAAGCTAATCCAGGCACTGTGGATACAGCGCATTTCTTAGGTTATAAACAAGCAGGGATAAATCGCGTTTCACTCGGCATCCAAAGTTTTAATGCGGATTACTTAAAGGCACTTGGCCGAATTCACGATGACAAACAAGCCATACAAGCAGCCGAACTCGCTTTAAAAACATTTGAGCGCGTCAATCTGGATGTGATGTATGCGTTGCCGAATCAAAGTCTGGAGCACGCGCTACAAGACGCAAAACAAGCAGTCGCGCTTAACCCGGATCACCTATCATTTTATCACCTGACGTTAGAGCCCAATACGCCTTTTCACCGCACGCCGCCTAGCCTACCCAGTGATGATGTGAGTGCGGACATGCAAGAACAGATTGAAGCTTTGCTGGCTGAACATGGCTATGCCCATTATGAGACTTCGGCTTTTTGCAAACCCAATAGCCAGGCACGACACAACCTTAACTATTGGGAATTTGGCGATTATTTAGGCATTGGTGCGGGTGCGCACAGCAAATTAAGCTATCACGATAAAATCACCCGCGAAACGCGTCATAAACATCCCAAAGCATTTATGGAAAACGCCGAAAATGCCAATGAACAAAATAATGGTGCTGTGGATAACACCTGGACGATTGAAAAGTCTGAATTGGGCTTTGAATTTATGATGAACGCACTGCGACTAACCAATGGCTTTGACACAAAACTTTTTCAAGAGCGCACAGGCATGCCATGGCAGGCAATATCCACACGGGCTGCACAAGCTATGGATAAAGGTTTAATCACACAAGACTTAAACCGGTTGCGACCCACCTTGCTGGGCCAACGCTATCTAAACAACTTGCTTGAGCTATTTTTAAATTAGTTTACCGAAGCTAGTTCGGCATCTCTTTTAAAGTATCAAGCAATGTAATCAGTACTAAAACCTCTTCCAGCACTTCTTTACCAAAACCGGCACGATCGCCGCCACGATTATCCGTCATAAGGCTACGCAAGTAGAGGCTGGCCAACTCGCCAGGCCAGACACCATATAGCTGCTCCATAATATGTGGAAACTCTTCAAGGCTTTGCGGAATATAAATTTCGACTGATTTTTCTTGCCAGACAGGCGTCATCACATTAAATGTTTGATGCAAGCGCTCAGCATATTGCTCAAAATCTTCTTTCATATTAAATTTTCTAAAGACTTCCAGCAAATACAACCAATGGCTGATGGAAGCTTTTGGCTGAGAGGCGATTGCCGCTTTTAAGTGCGCGATTGCATCTGTTGCACGGTTAACACTTATCAACAGTTTGGCCTCTTCAAGCGCTGGTCCTAGCCTGGTTTCTACTTCCCTAGCCACTTTCACTTGCTGTGTAACTGCTGGGTTTTCTCCTTGTTGAGTAATACCTTTTTCCTCAAAACGGCCACTGAAATGGGTCACAGTGGGTTGCCCATGGTTGGCTGTAAAGCCCTGTGCTTCAAACTTACGCTCGCGATATTTTTTCAAAATAAACATCAATGCGCCAAACAATAATAAAGCTGCTATAGCCGCAATTGTCTTTACCAAGCCCACGCTACCTAATAAAGAAGTATCAGTTAGCTGCTTGTGTACTGGCTCCGCTATCGGCGCTTGGTTAGTTTCTTTATTTAAGTTTTTAAACACTTTTTTAGCCGCTAGCTGCTCGCCATCAGGTATGCCGGTTTTAGGCAATGTAAGTGTCTTGTCGTAGGCCAGTTTCAGCGCATCCAATTTGCTTTGTAAAAGTATGATTTTTTCGTTTAACTTAGCTAACTGCTCTTTTAAAAAAGCATTTCTACTCACTAATTCTTCATACGCTTGCACGAGTTTTTGTGGCAGCGGTCCGGTTGTTTGTTTCAGGCCATAGCTCATTTTCAACGATTGATTGCTGGATTTTTTGCTGACCCCAGCGGCCTTTATTGAAAGCGATTTAAGCGTGGGAATTACCAGCAAAGTGAGTGTATCAAAGCTTGTCGTGGCCTTTAAATCAGGCTGGGTAGATGCATTAAAGTGTAAAGTTTTAGCCACAAACTGCTGCTGCATGGCACGATTTTTGGGATAAAACGAACGGGCGAGATCCTGCGCACTCTCGCCTGGCAACAGCGGCCAAGTCATGCTGCTGGCATCTAGCGCATTGTTGCTAATTGCCGACTGATCAAAAAGTACCGCGTCCTCTGCCTTCGCTAGGTAACTGCTGCCAAAGGCAAACACCAGCAACATAACCAGATGAAAAGTGCGCTTCAAGATAAGTTAACTTAGCAGTTTACGTCCACGCAAAATAGCCTGTTGCACTTGGCTAGGTGCTGTGCCGCCAATATGGTTACGGCTTGCCAGCGAGCCCTCCAGTGTCAGTACTTGATAGACATCGTCGTTAATCATGCTGCTAAATTTTTGCAAATCACTCAATGGTAAATCAGCCAAATCACAGCTTTGTTGCACGCCGTGCTTTACTGCCAGCGCTACAACTTCATGCGCATCACGAAACGGCATGCCTTTTTTTACCAGATAATCGGCTAAATCAGTGGCGGTGGCAAAGCCCTCCAACGCAGCTTGCCGCATATTAGTTTTATTCACCGCAATGCCACGTAACATGTCAGCATAAATCGCCAGCGTTACCAACACTGTATCCGCCGTGTCAAACAGCGGCTCTTTATCTTCTTGATTATCTTTGTTATAGGCCAGTGGCTGGCCTTTCATTAGGGTCAACAAAGCCACCAAATAACCGTTCACCCGCCCGGTTTTACCACGCACCAGTTCTGGGACATCCGGGTTCTTTTTTTGCGGCATGATAGAAGAGCCGGTGCAAAACCTGTCGGCAATATCAATAAATGCAAATCTTGGGCTAGACCACAAAATCAATTCTTCAGAAAAACGCGATAAATGCGTCATCAAAATAGCACTTGCGGCGCTAAATTCAATGGCAAAGTCACGGTCAGAAACGGCATCTAGCGAGTTTTCACAGACAGCATCAAACCCCAGGGTTTTCGCAACCAAGTCGCGATCAATCGGGTAACTGGTGCCTGCCAGCGCGGCAGCGCCAAGTGGTAAATAATTGATACGTTTTCTACAATCGGCAAACCGTGCGGCATCACGTTTTAACATCTCAAAGTAAGCCATTAAATGATGGCCAAAGGTGACAGGCTGCGCAACCTGCAAATGTGTGAAGCCCGGCATGATGGTATCAACATGCTGTTCGGCTAAATCTAGAATACTCACTTGCAGGTTTTTAATGCCTGCTAACACGTCATCCGTGGTAGCGCGCAACCACAGCCGTACATCGGTGGCTACCTGATCGTTCCTGGAGCGGCCGGTATGTAAGCGCTTACCTGCATCGCCAATTTTATCTGTCAGGCGTTTTTCTATATTCAAATGCACGTCTTCTAAATCTAACAACCATTCAAACGTGCCCGCTTGAATCTCGACCAAAATTTCGGCTAAACCTTTTTCAATTGCAGCAACATCATTTTTGCCAATGATGCCTTGTTGACCCAGCATGTGTGCGTGCGCAAGCGACCCCTGAATATCGAATTCAGCCAAACGTTTATCAAAATTGACCGATGCAGTGTATTTTTTAACCAGTTCCGCCACGGGTTCGCTAAAGCGTCCAGACCAACTTTTTTGTTTATTATCTAATGAATTATTTGACACGCTGTTTCACTTTATAGTCGCTTTAATTTGAATGTTTAATTGTAAAAATTACGTTAATAATAATATACTTAACGCAATATTATAACCAAGTATACGCTGTGCGCAAAAATAGTCGGCTACCTAACTTTCAAAACCTTGGCATTCAGCTGCGAATTTTGCTCATTGTAAACATATTAGCAACAATGGCCGCCATTCTGCTTAGCCAGAATTTAGCTGATTTTTTGCCTTTGCTGGCGCAATTATCGGCATTGGTGCAACCTGTCTTATTGCTCAGCATGTTGGGATTATATGTAGTGCAGCCATTGTTTATTCGGCTTAAATACTGGCAGGGCGTTACCTTGATTTTGGTATTGGAAATTGCTTTTACTTGGCTGGTGTTCATATTTATCGACCAATTGTTAGCCTTTGGCCAACAGGCACCAGCCTTCCGTGCCTACTTGCTAACTGCCATTGTCAGTGCAATGGTGCTGTACTACTTTCATTTGCAGGAACGTGCCTACTCACCTGCGATTGCCGAGGCGCGTTTACAAGCACTGCAAGCGCGCATTCGACCCCACTTTTTGTTTAATAGCATCAACGCGGTGCTATCGCTGATTCGCAGCCAGCCCAAACGCGCCGAGACTGCACTGGAAGACATGTCGGATTTATTTCGGGTGCTCATGAGTGAGAACCGGGAATTAGTACCGCTGGCAGAGGAAATCAGCTTATGCCACAAATATTTAGATCTGGAAAAGTTACGACTAGAAGATCGATTAAAAATCACCTGGCAGATTGACGATATGCCATCGGACGCCATGATACCGCCATTGATTTTGCAGCCGTTGCTAGAAAACGCGGTATATCACGGCATTGAGCCTTTGCCAGAGGGCGGTGAGATTACGGTCAATATTTATACCAAGTTAAAAGAACTCTACATCGTCATCAGCAACCCATATGCGCCGCAAAACGACAAACATATAGGCAATAAAATGGCAATGAAAAACATTAAAGAACGCTTACAACTCCATTTTGACTGGGAAAGCTCACTCAAAACTGAAAGCAAAAACAATCGCTACTTTGTACGTATCCGCATGCCAGAAAAACCTAAACTTATTTAGCCATGCAGCAAATCCTTAAAATTTTAATTGCTGATGACGAAGCGCCTGCCAGAAACCGCATGCGCGATTTGCTGGGTGATATTGAGCATATTGAAATTGTCGCCGAAGCCAAGAATGGCAAGGAGGCAATAGACTTAGCCGAAGCCTGCAAACCGGATGTGATGTTGCTGGATATTCGCATGCCGGTGATGGATGGTATTGAAGCCGCACAGCATGCACAAAAATTAGCTCATAAGCCGCACATTATTTTTACCACTGCGTTTGATGCTTACGCCATTAAAGCCTTCGATTTAAACGCCATCGATTACTTGCTAAAACCTATTCGACAAGAACGCCTACAAACTGCGATTGATAAAGCGCATGCGCTACAGCCTAATCAATTGGCGCCTCTCAAGTCATTACAAGACTTACAAAAAAAATCGCGCACGCACTTGAGCATACATGAGCGCGGACGTGTAATGCTGGTACCAATTGAAAGCATTATTTATTTACGCGCGGAGCTTAAATACGTCACAGTGCGTACAGCAGAACGCGAATATTTAATCGAGGAATCGCTGACGCATTTAGAGGCAGAATTTAACCACTGTTTTATCAGGCTACATCGCAACTGTCTGGTGGCGCCGCAATTTATAATTGGTTACGAAAAACGCCTGAGTAATGACAACGAACAGCAATGGGTGGCATTACTCAAAAATATCCCCGAAACCATTGCCATTAGCAGGCGCCAGCAACATTTAGTTAGACAAAGTTAATTTATTAGACTTTTAGTTTTACTTATTCTTGTTTCTTTCTAAGTCTTCAATCACCTTGGCTGCCCAGTCTTTACCGCCCAAGCCAAATGCAATCGCCAGTGCCAAAAAGAACGCGCCAAATACAATGACAAATAGTGAATAAATAAGCTGCATGCCAATGCCTAGTTGCTCTAAAGCCACAAATACCGAGAATATTTGTATACCGTATTCTGCTGAAGTACTGACACTGAGGGCATGTGGAAACTTGATGCTATAAAGCCAGGCAAATATGAGGCGATTCACAAAGCGCGCTAACAGTGTACCGAACACGATGACTAAAACTGCCACAATAATACGCGGCAAATAGCTTGCTAGTTGCTGCAGTAAAACAGCCACTTCGGTCATATCTAACGCATTTGCGCCAGTAATCACAAACAGCAATATCACCAACCAATACATCACTTGGCTAATGATGCCGCTCATGGTGAAGCTATAGTTGCCACTATTCATAAACGCTTCAAGCCCAGATTTTTGCGCAAATTTATCAAATTGGATAAGCGTTAAGATGCGTTTTATTGCGATGCGTACCAGTTTAGCCACTAACCAGCCGACAAATAAAATCACCACTACCGCCAATAATTTGGGCACAAAATTCACCATTTGCAGCCAAAACTGGTTCAGTGAGCTCATAAAAATATCAATTTGGTATTGCATAACATCTCCTAAAAATTAAGTGCAATCAACCCTTAGGTCAATCATAGCGACATAAGCTTATGTAAGTTCTATTTATTGCGATTGTGGCTTTTAGCTTAACCTAGAATGTAACATTTTTTGCAAGCGATTGTAAAACCATGAATTAAACACTAATTAAATACGAATGAAACATGAATCAAACAGGAATCAAAATAGTGCTGTGATAAAATTACTGGCATGAAAACCTCACCCAAAAAACTCGTTATCGCCTCGCGCGAAAGCGCGCTGGCTATGTGGCAAGCCAACCATATTCAAACGCGCTTGCAGTCTCTGTACCCCACGTGCGATGTGCAAATTCTCGGCATGACCACCACCGGCGACCAAATTCTAGACTCACCGCTATCACGCATTGGCGGAAAAGGTCTATTTGTAAAAGAACTTGAAATGGCACTCGCTGATGGGAGTGCGGATTTGGCCGTGCATAGCATGAAGGATGTGCCGATGAACCTGCCCGACGGCTTCATGCTCGTAGCGACAGCAGAAAGAGAGGACGCGCGCGATGCGTTTGTATCGAACAATTTTGCTGATTTTCCAGCCTTGCCGCACGGCAGTATTGTCGGCACTTCCAGCTTACGCCGCCAAAGCCAGTTGCAACATCGTTTCCCACATTTAAAAATAGAATCACTGCGCGGCAACGTACAAACACGGCTGCGCAAATTGGATGCAGGCCAATACGCCGCGATTATATTAGCTGCTGCGGGTTTAATTCGGTTAGGGTTAGGTGAGCGTATTCGCGATTTTATCTCGCCTACAGACAGCATCCCTGCCGTTGGGCAAGGTGCACTGGGCATTGAAATTAACGCTAATCGTACTGATTTAATCGATGTTCTCGCGCCATTAAATCATATGGATACTCAACTTTGCGTTGAAGCCGAACGTGGTTTTAGTCGTGCTTTAGCAGGCAGTTGCACCGTACCACTAGGTGCTTATGCACTGCGTGATGGTGACAATATTAGTATGACTGGCTTTGTGGCAAGCGTCGATGGCACACAAATGCTGCGTGAACAGATATCTGGCCTGGCAATCGATGCTGAGGCAGTAGGTAGAGCGCTCGCTGAAAAGCTAGTAGCCCGTGGTGCGGATAAAATTTTGGCTGCTTTAGATGGCCATAAATAAACCGCTGCAAAATCTAGGTATTGCGATTACGCGACCAGTGGACCAAGCCAAAAAACTCTCCGCGCTGATTACCGAAGCTGGCGGCACACCCATTTTATTCCCTCTCATTGAAATTACAGCACTGAGCGATTACAGCCAATTTGAAACTGTAATTAAAGATATTGCAGAGTATGATTGGGCCATTTTTATTAGCAGCAACGCTGTACAGCACGCCATACCACGGTTGCTGAAACTTGGCATCCCAAGCAATCTACAGTTTGCTGCCATCGGTCCTGTCACCGCCGGTGAATTAAAAGCTTTTGGTGCTGAGAAAGTACTAGTACCTAAAGATAAGTTTGATAGTGAGTCTTTACTCGCATTACCAGAATTGAACAAGGTGGATGGCAAAAAAATATTGCTGGTGCGTGGCGTGGGTGGCCGCGATGTATTAGCAGAAACACTCAGACAACGCGGTGCACAAGTAACTTTTGCCGAATGCTATCGGCGCATCAACCCACAAACTAACTGTGATTTATTGACGCAACTTTATAGCAAAAATAGGCTGCATTGCATCGTCATAACTAGTTCTGAAGCCATGCGCCATTTGCTGGATTTAACGGGTGATTCCGAATGGTTGAAAAATATCACCTTGTTTGTAAACCACGCCAGAATTGCAGAAGTGCCATTGCAGCTGGGCTTAAAAGTAGCCGTGGCAAGCGCCCCAGGCGATGAGGCTATGCTGGCTTTGGTGCTGGATTCGCAAACGTAAACGCGTCACTGAAAAACTCATCAGGCAATAAACCTTGCTGCACAAAACTTGTATGTGCAACCTCACACATACCGGGCGCGCCGCACACATAAGCTTGATAACTACTCAAGTCTTCTATGTCTGCCAATACAGCCTCATGTACTAAACCTACCCGGCCTTGCCAAGTGCCGTCTTGCGGCTCTGAAATCACGGGAACATAGGTTAAGTGCGGCGTGAATTCTGCCCACTTTTCGCATAGCTCATGCATGTATAAATCTTGTACCTGACGCGCACCGCGATACAAGATAATATCGCGCTGAATATTATTAAATAGCATGTGTTCGACGATGCCTTTGACAGGCGCAAAGCCTGTGCCGCCGGCCACCAAAATTATTGGCTTGTTTGAATCCTCGCGCAGAAAAAAAGTACCAAAGGGCGCCTCGATGCGTAAAATGGCTTTTTCTACCAACTCGTTAGCCACATATTCACTAAATACTCCACCGGGTATCACGCGAATATGTAGCTGCAAAAACTCCGCATCATGCTGCGCATTGGCAATAGAAAATGCACGGCGCTTACCATCTTTTAGAATAAATTCAATGTACTGTCCTGCCTTAAATTGTAAGCGCTCACTTGCTGGCAATTGTAGGTGCAGAGCGACCACGTCGTGTGCAAGCTGCTCTTTTTTGGCGACGCGTGCGGGCAAAATACGTGGTTTAATGCCAGCCAAGCCACCCACTTCACGGCATTCAATAGTTAAATCTTCCAGTGCCATGGCGCAACACAATAATGCATTGCCAGCGGCTAGTTCGGCGTCGCTCATGGCGCTAACTTGGTAATCGTTATGCATCACCTTGCCTGAGATAAGTTTAGCTTTACAGCTTCCACATGCACCATTGCGGCAGCCATAGGGCAAGTTAATACCTGCGTCAATGGCAGCTTGCAGCACGGTTTGACTGGGGCGCACATCAAAGGTGTGTCCACTGTTTTTGATGGTGACCTTATTCATTGTTTTTTATCTTCATCTATTTTAGTGTATTCGCCTTCAATCACATCATCATTGGCGGCATTTCTATTCGTTGATTGTTGGTATTGGTTACTAGTCGAGCTATTTAAACCTGGCTTACTGATCGGGATCAGCAATAAAATCACCGCAATGATATCCGTGATGATGCCAGGAATAATTAGCAGCACACCCGCCACCATGTTGCGCGCACTACCCAGGATGGTTTTGATGGGATTACCGCCAGATGATAAACTTTGCATCATTTTGGCGGAAATGAGTAATTTTTCGCCACGAATGAGTTGCAAGCCCAAATAACCAATCACGACTAAATACAATAGCAACCACCAGCCGTATTCATCGCCCAGTTGTATCAGCAGAAATAGCTCTACTAATGGAAAAGCGAGTAAAATTAACATAATTAAAAAACGCATCACTTAAATCTCTTTCTACTAGGAACTCTCTAGACTATATATTCTCTCAATTGGGGCAATAATCATTATTGCAACTTATTTTTGTGTGCTAAGGCACATTAACTAAAAACTTATGAAACTTATTTTAAACCTTATTTTCATCTTTTTATTGACCAGTGTTGGTATGCAAACGTTGCATGCGGCTGAATCTAGTAGAGGCGCCAGTTTATTTACTGACACAATAGAAGAGGAAGAGTTTTTATCACCCGACGTCGCTTTTAAGCTAGACATTGTACAAAAGGACGCCAATAGTTTAAGTGCGAATTTTAAAATTGAACCTGGTTATTATCTTTATAAAGAGCGTATTAAGTTTCAATTAGCGCCAGATTCAACTGCAAAAATTGTCAATATCGAGCTGCCCAAAGGCGACATGAAAGATGACCCGAATTTTGGCAAGCAAGAGGTGTATCACCACGATTTTTCCGCAAATATTGTTTTAAGCGATGTTACAAGCAACGTAAAAATTAAGGCACGCCATCAAGGTTGTAGCGAAAAAGGTCTATGCTACGCACCGCAAACTAAAGACTTTGTTATCGCCTTTAACGAAGCTTCGCTGGCAAACAATGCTGGTGCGGCGGCTGGCGATGCGGTTACAAACCAGAGTGGGAGTAATAATGACGCAACCACTACTGCCCTTAAAAGCGGTAGTTTATGGCTGGTGATTGCGGGCTTTTTTGTAGCAGGCTTGTTGCTGTCATTCACGCCTTGTGTGTTGCCAATGATTCCTATTTTATCCAGTATTATCGTCGGTAGTCAAAGCAAACAAGCCCAAAATAATCACAGGCCTTCCAAGCTGCATGCGTTTGGCCTATCGGTGGCTTATGTGTTAGGCATGGCGCTTAGTTACACCTTGGCAGGCATAGCGGCAGGGCTTTCTGGTAGTTTAATTTCGCAAAGCCTGCAAAGCCCCTATATATTAGCGCTTACAGCATTATTATTTGTGGCGTTAGCGTTCTCCATGTTTGGCTTTTATGAGCTTAAATTACCCAGTGTGCTTGAAAACAAAATTTTAGGTATTAGTCAAAAACTCAAAGGTGGCGAATTTCTAGGCGTATTTATCATGGGCGTCATTTCTGCGCTAATCGTCAGCCCTTGTGTGGCAGCGCCTTTGGCGGGCGCCCTAATTTACATCGGCCAAACGCATAATGTGTTGCTGGGTGGTGTTGGTTTATTCGCACTCGCGATTGGCATGGGTGTCCCGCTATTACTGATTGGCGCGTCGGCTGGTAGCCTGCTGCCTAAAGCTGGCGCTTGGATGACCGTAGTGCGCAACCTGTTCGGTATGCTGATGCTGGCGATGGCGGCCTATCTTGTATGGCCAATATTACCAAACGCTATTACCCAGCCAGCTGATAAAGTTTTAGGCAAAGTACTGGGCCTAGAAGCCACATCGCACCTGCCTTTTCAGCGGGTTAAAAGTGTGGCGGAACTAGATGCTGCTGTTTTAAGCGCCAATGGTAAAACCGTGATGCTCGATTTTTATGCTGATTGGTGTACTTCTTGCAAAGAAATGGAAAAATTTACCTTTAGTGACGAACAAGTACAGGCCGTATTAAAGGATGTCGTGTTATTGCAAGCAGATGTCACCGAAAACAATGCGGATGACCAGGCCTTGCTACAGCGTTTTGGTTTGTTTGGTCCGCCCGGCATTATCTTTTTTGATGCTGCGGGCAATGAAATTCAAACCCGTGTCATCGGCTATAAGAATGCAGAAGACTTTACAAAAATATTGAACCAAGTTTTTAATAAATAGGTAACGTAATAATGGCAAATAAAATAACGCCTAACAAAATTAATGGCATCATCATTTCACTGATTTTAATCGCCTCGATTGGCTTTGGTTTTCAATATTTTTTTAATAGTAGTCATAGTGGACATGGCAGTGGCAAATCTACCCAACCATTATTTGCCGCGACTTTTCCAGATGAAAATGGCAAACCACAGAGCTTGCAGCAATATGCGGGTAAAACAGTAGTGCTGAATTTTTGGGCGACTTGGTGCGAGCCATGTCGCGAAGAAATGCCAGAGCTTTCGGCATTACACGATGCAAACAAAGATAATAATGTAGTGGTGCTGGGTATGGCAGTAGATGATGTAGCGGCAATTAGCGACTTTGTAAAAGAAACTAAAGTAAGCTACCCGCTATTTGCAGCCGAGATGCAAGGGATGGAGATCGCCAGCAATTTGGGTAATGATAAAAGTGTATTGCCATTCACCGTCATTATTAAAGCGGACGGTAGCGTCGCCAAAACTTACTTTGGCCGCGTTAGTAAAGCCCTGTTAGAAAAAACTTTAGTCACTCTCATCACAAAATAAACTAAAATACCTGCTGTAAAATAGTTTAGCTTTGCATTCAAACACTTAAGACTTATTGACAGCATAACTTCGCTTAATTTCAGTGAATTTGCTGGACAAATACGCACAACTTCGGCAAACTCGCGTTTATGAAATTGTGCAAAAAATGTATAAAAAAGCAAGTTAGAGGGGTTTGTGGTGGCTACTAAATCAGTATTAGTGGTGCATGGCCCCAACTTAAATTTGCTGGGGATGCGCGAACCAGCACATTATGGTAACGCAACACTGGCTGATATCAACGACAGCCTGCTAGACCAAGCCAAGCAAGCTGGTATTACGCTAGAGGCCTACCAAAGCAACGCCGAAGCAGAACTTGTTGCTAAAATCCAGTCTTTAGCCGTTAATAAAGTCGATTTTATTATTATTAATCCTGCGGCTTTTACACACACTTCAGTTTCTATTCGCGATGCCATTTCTGCCGTGAACATTCCCTTTATCGAGGTGCATTTATCTAATGTGTATGCACGTGAAAGCTTTAGGCATCATTCTTATTTTAGTGATATTGCAGTGGGTGTCATCAGCGGCTTGGGGGCCGAGGGTTACAACGCAGCGCTGCAATTTGCAATTAATAAATTTAACCAATAATTAAATACTATAGAGGTTATTATGGACTTACGTAAACTTAAAAAACTCATTGATTTGGTCGAAGAATCTGGCATTTCTGAACTGGAACTCACAGAAGGTGAAGAAAAAGTACGTATTAGCCGTGCCTTAATGCCAAGTGCTGCGCCTGTTACACATTATATGGCCGCACAACAAGCTACGCCAATGCCTGCAAGCCACGGGACGCCAGTACCCGTCGCTACGGCACCAGTGGTAGCCGAGGTAGAAGGCCATATAGTGAAATCACCAATG
Source organism: Methylotenera sp. (assembly GCA_036675645.1). GTDB lineage: Bacteria > Pseudomonadota > Gammaproteobacteria > Burkholderiales > Methylophilaceae > Methylotenera_A. Next base: position 18,311 of record JAKFEP010000209.1, read on the forward strand.
GTCGGTACTTTCTATCGTTCATCGTCGCCCGATGCAAAAGCATTTGTGGATGTTGGTAGCAAAGTAGCCGTTGGCGATACGTTATGCATCATTGAAGCCATGAAACTGCTTAACGAAATTGAATGTGACTTTGCTGGCGAAATTAAAAAAATACTCGTTGAAAACGGCCAACCGGTTGAATACGGCGAACCTTTATTTGTGATTGGCTAAGCATGTTTGAAAAAATACTTATCGCCAATAGAGGCGAGATTGCGCTTAGGGTGCAACGTGCCTGCCGCGAGCTGGGCATTAAAACCGTTGCAGTACATTCTGAGGCCGATAAAGAAGCTAAATACGTCAAACTGGCGGATGAGTCTGTTTGCATTGGTCCCGCAGCTTCCAATTTAAGTTATTTGAATATCCCCGCGGTTATTAGTGCAGCAGAAGTGACTGACGCACAAGCTATTCACCCTGGCTACGGATTTTTATCTGAAAATGCTGACTTTGCCGAGCGTGTAGAACAAAGTGGTTTTGTGTTTATTGGCCCTAAAGCAGAAACCATTCGCCTTATGGGCGATAAGGTCTCTGCCAAAGACGCCATGAAAAAAGCTGGCGTGCCTTGTGTACCCGGCTCAGAAGGCGCATTACCAGATGACCCTGCAGAAATTATTAAAACTGCAAAACGCGTAGGCTATCCAGTGATCATTAAAGCTGCCGGCGGCGGCGGCGGACGTGGCATGCGTGTCGTACATACAGAAGCTGCCTTAATTAACGCAGTGGCCATGACCAAGGCTGAAGCACAAACAGCATTTGGCAACCCGATGGTGTACATGGAGAAGTTTTTAGAAAATCCGCGCCATATCGAGATTCAAATACTGGCCGACCAACATGGCAATGCCGTATTTTTGGGTGACCGCGATTGCTCAATGCAACGACGCCATCAAAAAATTATTGAAGAAGCGCCCTCGCCGTTACTAAGTGCAAGAGTGCGCGATAAGATTGGTGAGCGCTGCGCCGAAGCATGCCGTAAGATTAAATATCGCGGTGCTGGTACGTTTGAGTTTTTGTATGAAAATGGCGAGTTTTATTTCATCGAAATGAATACCCGTTTGCAAGTAGAACATACGGTAACCGAAATGATTACGGGGCTTGACTTAGTACAACAACAAATTTTTGTGGCTGCAGGTGAAAAACTGAAGTTCCGCCAAAAAGATGTAGTGCTGCGTGGCCATGCGATAGAATGCCGCATTAACGCAGAAGATCCCTACAACTTTGTGCCTTCTCCTGGCAAAATCAGTACATTCCATATGCCTGGCGGACCTGGTGTACGCATTGATACCCACGTTTATTCTGGCTATACCGTGCCGCCGCACTATGACTCCATGATAGGCAAACTCATTACGCATGGTGCTACGCGAGAGCAGGCGATTGCGCGCATGCGCATCGCGCTCTCTGAAATGATGGTGGATGGCATTAAAACGAATATTCCACTGCATGCAGATTTAATGGCGGATGCGGCTTTTCATTTGGGTGGAACGAGTATTCACTATTTGGAACAAAAGTTAGGCATTGGCCATAATAAGTAATGGCTTGGCTATTACTTAAAATAGAAGCGACCGAGCAAACCGCAGACGCCATTAGCGACGTGCTTATGGATATTGGCGCGCTTTCAGCCAGCATTGAGGATGCCAATGCGGAAACACCTGCAGAACAAGCTATTTTTGGCGAACCCAGCAGTCAAGACATATACTATCCACCGCCGGGTATTTGGCAACAGAATATTGTGACCGCCATGTTCGACGAAGCTACAGACGTGACTGCGGTTATTGATGCTTTATGTGCCGAAACTGGCATGAAAGGTTTTAAGTACGGCACTGAAACCATTGCCGATCAAGACTGGGTACGCGCGACACAGGCGCAATTCGACCCGATTAAAATTACCAACAATTTATGGATAGTACCAAGCTGGCATCATGCACCGGATGCTAACGCCATTAATATCGTGCTAGACCCGGGTTTGGCTTTTGGTACTGGCAGCCACCCAACAACCAGCTTATGTTTAGAGTGGCTCACTCAACAAAACTTACAGAAACGATCTGTTTTAGATTACGGTTGTGGCTCCGGTATTTTAGCAATTGCGGCAAAAAAGTTGGGCGCAGTGCCTGTTGTTGGCGTAGATATTGATGCACAGGCCATTATTGCCAGCGATCTTAATGCAAAACAGAACCAAACCAACGTTGACTTCTATGATGCTAATAGCTTTAACCACCAAGTGTTCGATGCTCAGGGATTTGATGTAGTCGTGGCTAATATTTTATCTAGCGCACTGATGGTGCTGGCGCCTGCACTCGCTAAGTATTGCAAAACAGGCGGACAATTGGCATTATCAGGTATATTAGTCGAACAGAATGATGCGCTTATTACACGCTACAGCGAATGGTTTGATATGGATGTCCCCATACAAAAAGACGCATGGGTATTGCTAACAGGCACCAAGCGATGAACTTTATTACGTCTTGTCCTGCCTGCGAAACGCAATTTTTGCTGACTACAGACCACCTTAAGGCCTATAAAGGCAAAGTACAGTGCGGCAATTGTAACCAGGTCTTTAACGCAAAAAACCGGCTAACTGAAGTCTCCGACGATATTCATAGCGCAGCTGAATACCAAGCCAATCTAAATACAATCCCTAGCCCTGAGCAAACCAAAGAAACTGATGTTTGGGCGACGCAAATTACGGATGAAAAACCGATAGATGTGGTACTCAGCACTGTATTAGAAAATGTGCCTAGTTTACAAAATCTGGCCCCCTCACCACTTGAGTTATCACAGCAAACGAGCGATCTAAACGCTTATTTTGAGGATTCCACTACAGCCTCATCTTCCAAGATAGTAAGCGCTTACAATACGGAATTGATCGATGCGCCAATAGTGATTGAAGATTTAACCACGGATGCAAGATTTAATAAACCTAAAACCAAAATGAGCGGTTGGCTAATAACCACCAGCCTACTCCTATTAATCCTAGCGTTGTTACAAACAGTGTATGGCATGCGGACACAAATTTCTGCAGAATATCCACAATTTAAACCGCTTTTGACGCAAGCTTGTACGCTGCTCAAATGCGAAATTGCCTTACCCAAAAATCTAGATTTACTTGCTATTGATGACTCAGATATGCAGGAAGACGAACATTATCAAGATGTCATTAAGTTTACTAGTTTACTCATTAACAAAGCTAATTACGCGCAAGCTTTTCCAAACATTGAACTCACACTTACAGCAACCGATGATCAACCCGTATTAAGAAAAATGATTAAACCCAACGAATACTTGAAGTCCAATATCAATGTTGCTGCCGGCTTAAGTGCGCATGAAGAAATTCGAGTGAGTTTAGCGATTAACGTAAAAGATTTAGCAGTGGCTGGCTATCGCTTGTTGCTGGTTTATTAATTTTTTTATGAATAAGCTAATGATTTTCATTAGCCTGTATTAATAACAACACATAGACTTTACTTTTAATAAATCTGTACTATGTGAGTCATAGATTGTGTAGTCATTATTAACTTTACAGGAGAACTACCATGTGGACAACACCAGCTGCTACTGAAATGCGTTTCGGTTTCGAAGTTACAATGTACGTAATGAATAAGTAAGTTGAATAAATAACGGAACAAGTAATTGTTCTACTAAAAAAGGCGCCTAGTGCGCCTTTTTTAATTAGGCGCGCTAGATACAGGTTTCGCCTTTTTTATTTTGTAGCCGTTAATAATTCACTGCTTTCATATAGCCCGAATCTATCGCTTTAATCGCCTCGGCAATCTTATCTATCGCTTCTAAACGCACAAAACTTTTACGCCAAGCAATGGCGATACGCCTGATAGGTGCTGGCGCAATAAATGGAATCACCTTAATTAGGGGATTGTTATAACGCTCCGCAGTCGCCGAGCATGGTAAAACCGTAATCCCCAGGTTAGACGCCACCATATTGCGGATGGTTTCTAACGAGTTACCCTGCAAAACCTCTCCTTTACGCGACAACTCTGGACAGGCCTGCGTAACTTGATTGCTAAAACAATGGCCACTATTTAACAGCAATACTTTTTCATCTGATAGCTCTTCCGGCTTGATATGTTTGCGCATTGCCCAATGATGATGGCTAGGCACCACCACATCAAACTCCTCGTCATATAAAACTCGATACTGTAGCCCAGGCACATTAAATGGTAACGCGATGATAGCCGCATCTATTACACCATTACGCAATTGTGCTTCTAGATTTGCGGTTAAATTTTCCTCCACTTCCAATGGCATATCCGGTGCTGTTTTGCGGAGTATCGGAATTATTTCTGGCAATAAATACGGGCCTATCGAGTGAATCAATCCTAGCTTTAAAGTGCCAACCAGTTGATTTTTGCCAGATTCAGCCAATTGTTTAATCAGTGCAGCTTCTTCCAGCACTTTTGAAGCCTGCTCTACAATCTGCTCACCTATTTCTGTTACTTTAACTTCAGTACGGCTACGCTCAAAAATAATGACTTTAAGTTCTTCTTCTAGTTTTTTAATGCCTAAACTTAAGGCTGGCTGTGTCACATAACATTTTTCAGCTGCGCGTCTAAAATTGCGCTCTTGCGCTACGGCTACAAGAAACTTAAGCTCCACTAATGTCATAAAATAAATTATCTTTTAAAAAAACTAATGATACTTTGATTAGTTTTATTAATCAACTTCATCAAAACATACAATTATGCAAATAAAAACTGCTTCTCTACAATCAGTTACTCATTAGTTTTTTTAAGGAAAAAAACATGATGAAGATCATTTTTGAAACTATTGGTCAAGTACTGATTGAATTGCTTGCACAATACGCGGCAGCACATTAAAAACCTTAACTACAATTGCTAATGTGTCCTGCAGCAGTAAAATTAGTTTAAAACTGTAATCACTTACATATCAAAGGAGAAAACCATGACAGCTGAATCAAAATGTCCATTTTCGGGCAGCGCTTCCAAAAATGCAGTCGCCGGAGCATTTACAAACGCAGACTGGTGGCCCAATCAGCTTAACGTCAAACTTCTTAACCAAAACTCACCGCTGTCGGACCCGATGGGCGAAGAATTTAATTACGCTGAAGAGTTTAAAAGTCTAGACCTGCATGCGGTAGTTAAAGACCTGCATGCCTTAATGACGGATTCGCAAGACTGGTGGCCGGCAGATTTTGGCCACTATGGCCCACTTTTCATCCGCATGGCATGGCATGCCGCAGGCACCTACCGCATTGCCGATGGTCGCGGCGGTGCCGGTAGCGGCACACAGCGCTTTGCGCCTCTGAATAGCTGGCCTGACAATGTGAACCTCGATAAAGCGCGTCGCCTACTTTGGCCTATCAAACAGAAGTATGGCCGCAAAATTTCTTGGGCCGACCTGATAGTTCTAACTGGCACTGTCGCACTGGATTCAATGGGCCTCAAGACTTTTGGTTTTGCCGGTGGGCGTCAGGACGTCTGGGAGCCTGAGGAAATCTACTGGGGTTCAGAAGACAAGTGGCTTGGCGGCGACAAGCGCTACTCGCATGGCTCGCCTGGCGTTGCGGGCCAGAGTGTGCTCGACTCAGAAGATGACAGTAAGGTCGTGCACACCCGCGATCTCGAGAACCCGCTGGCCGCCGCGCAGATGGGTCTCATCTACGTCAACCCGGAAGGCCCTGACGGCAACCCTGACCCGATTGCCGCCGCGCACGACATCCGCGTAACCTTCGCCCGCATGGCGATGGATGACGAAGAGACTGTCGCGCTCATTGCTGGCGGCCATACCTTCGGCAAGACCCATGGCGCTGCTGCGGCATCTAACGTCGGCGACAACCCTGAGGCAGCCGGTCTGGAGCAACAGGGTTTCGGCTGGAGCAACAGCTTCGGTACCGGTAAGGGCAGCGACACTATCACCAGCGGCCTAGAGGTCACCTGGACGACTAAGCCGACGCAGTGGAGTCAGGACTACTTTAAACACCTGTTCGGCTTCGAGTGGGAGCTGACTAAGAGCCCGGCAGGTGCACAGCAGTGGGTCGCCAAGGACGGCGCAGGTGCCGGCACGATTCCTCACGCGTACGATCCTGCCAAGCGCTTGGCACCGACGATGCTGACAACCGACCTCTCGCTGCGCCTTGACCCGGCTTACGAGAAAATCTCGCGGCGTTTCCTCGAAAACCCCGATCAATTCGCCGATGCTTTCGCGCGGGCCTGGTTCAAGCTAACGCACCGTGACATGGGGCCGATCTCCCGCTACCTTGGTCCGCTGGTTCCGAAAGAAGAGCTGATCTGGCAAGACCCTGTTCCCGCCGTCGACCATGCGCTAATCGATAACAATGACGTCGCGGCGCTGAAAGCCAAGGTGCTCGCATCCGGCCTTTCCATCTCCCAACTGGTCACTACCGCTTGGGCATCAGCGTCAACTTTCCGCGGCGGCGACAAACGCGGTGGTGCTAATGGAGCCCGCATTCGTCTGGCACCGCAAAAGGACTGGGAGGTCAACCAACCGGCTGAACTAGAAAAAGTTCTGGTAAATCTAGAAGCGATCCAAAAGGAATTCAACAGCGCACAGTCTGACGGTAAAAAGGTTTCACTAGCAGACCTGATTGTGCTGGGCGGATGTGCTGCGGTTGAGGCCGCCGCGAAGCAAGCTGGGCACGATGTCAAGGTTCCTTTCTCGTCTGGCCGTACTGATGCCACGCAGGAGCAGACCGATGTTGAGTCGTTCGCGGTATTGGAGCCTGCGGCAGACGGATTCCGCAACTATGTTCGCAAGGGGCTTGAAGGATCTTCAGCTGAGCTGTTGGTAGACCGGGCAAACCTATTAACTTTGACTGCTCCAGAGATGACCGTTCTAATTGGTGGTATGCGCGCACTGAATACAAACTTCGGGCATGCTACACACGGCGTCTTTACCATGCGGCCAGAAATGTTGACCAATGATTTCTTCGTGAACCTACTCGACATGAATACGAAGTGGCAGAAGTCAGTCACTTCCGAAGGCGTTTTGGAGGGACGCGACCGTACAACAGGTGAGCTCAAGTGGACCGGTACAGTTGCTGATCTGGTCTTCGGCTCAAACTCCCAGCTTCGCGCCATAGCGGAAGTCTATGCCTGTAGCGACTCTCAGCAAGTGTTCGTGCGTGATTTTATAGCCGCTTGGAACAAAGTCATGAACCTTGATCGTTTTGAGCTTAAATGATGTGTGAATAATATGGCTGTCATGTGAGGCTTTTAAATTTAAGACGCATATCACTTCACTCCATTAAGCCCGCGCATGCGGGCTTTTTTTGTAAGAAAATCTGCTAACTTAAGACTAATCATTCTGGTACGCAGCTTAGCAATATCACTTAAAATAACTTATCAAAATGAGTAGGGATTAAACATGAAAACTTGGATATGTAGCGTGTGTGGTTTAATTTACGAAGAAGAAAAGGGTTGGCCAGAGGACGGCATTCCGCCCGGCACCGCATGGGAAGATGTGCCTGCAGATTGGAGATGTCCAGAGTGTGGTGCAAGTAAGAGACAGTTTGAAATGGTAGAGTTTTAAAAAAACTTTGCATCTACATCTTAAGGCATATGACGTACTTGCCTTTATGACTAACCGCCCGCTATTGCGCCTACAATAAGTAAAGGTTCCGCTCCCGATACTACTGTTTCAGGCAAGACCGTTTCCAAAGATTGATGAGATAAATCCTTCTCGCAAGCGAAAAATCGTAATAAAGGCCGGCGCTGTTGGCTATGATGATTACGTATCGTGCCACGCAGCATCGGGTATTGGCTTTCAATCTCGTCAAGCACCGCCCCGAGGGTCACTGGTTTATTAACTTCGAGCGCTAATTCACCTTCGATATGTGCCAGCGTCCGCAGATGAAACGGCAACAAAACCCGAATCATGGCAAGGTTTGCACCTCAACTGAAAGTACCGCGGGCAAGTCTCGAACAATCGCGGACCAGTTGTCTCCACCATCGGTTGAAACATATACCTGTCCACCTGTTGTGCCAAAATAGATGCCGCCTGGGTCGAGTAAATCCACTGCCATCGCGTCGCGCAGCACATTTACATAGCAATCTTTCTGCGGCAGGCCTTTGGTCAATGCTTCCCACTCGTTGCCGCCTGTCTTACTGCGATACACGCGCAACTTACCTTCGGGCGGATAATGCTCTGAATCGCTCTTAATTGGCACCACATAAACCGTATCTGGCTCATGCGGATGTACTTCGATAGGGAAGCCAAAGTCCGTTGGCAGATTGCCGCTGACCTCATACCACGAATCGCCAGCATCATCACTGCGCATCACGTCCCAATGCAACTGCATAAATAGCACTTGCGGACGCGCACGGTGCTGTGCAATGCGGTGCACACAGAAGCCAACTTCGGTATTTGGATCAGGCAGGTATTGTGATTTCAATCCACGATTGATTGGCCGCCAAGTCTTGCCAGCATCGTCGCTGCGGAACGCGCCAGCGGCTGAAATCGCCACAAACATGCGCTGCGGATTGGTTGGGTCAAGGATAATAGTATGCAAACCCATGCCGCCGGCACCTGGCTGCCATTGTGGGCCAGTACCATGTCCACGCAACCCAGCAAGTTCTTGCCAAGACTTACCGCCATTGGTGGTCTGAAACAAAGCAGCATCCTCCACACCTGCATAGACTGTGTCAGGGTCAGTCAGTGACGGTTCAAGATGCCAGACGCGTTTGAACTCCCACGGCTTTTGCGTACCATCGTACCATTGGTGGGTAGTGAGCGGTTTGCCAGTTTTGGCAGAAGTGTCATAAGCAAACTTATTACTTTCGCCGATGGGGAAACCTTCGGGGGAGACAGTGGGCTCACCCGGTGCCGTGCCAGGCTGTTCCCAAGTTTTTCCGCCATCGTTAGAGCGCTGAATGATTTGCCCGAACCAGCCGCTGGTCTGTGATGCATAAATACGGTTCGGGTCGACTGGGGAGCCCTTCAGATGGTAGATATCCCAACCGGCAAAAAACGGGCCACTTACATCCCATTTATCGCGCTTGCCATCTGCGCTCAAGATAAACGCACCTTTGTGTGTTCCCACCAAAACACGGACTCTGCTCATCAGCTTCTCCTTCTGAGTTTTTGTTCAAGTATATGTGCAAACTTTTCTGTAACTCTAGGTTCTCATAAATATGGATATTTTGACAATTACTACTCAAAAAGTTAAAGGTTAAGCCTGGAGACAAAAAATTTAATTTGTCTCAATTTTTTAGCCCTATCTTTATTAAAAGGACATTTACTAAAGATTTAAACGAAACGGATATTTTATTTCACCCAAAGCAGACATTCAATATTGTAAATTATAAGTTGCATTTTTAATGCAACTTATACTACACTGCTTGATATGCAACTCACTCAGTTTTCAGATATTGGCTTACGTCTCTTAATGTATCTTGCTAACGAGCGAAGAATAGCGCCAGCTATTACATTAGCAGAAGTCTCAAGTCAGTTTAATATTCCTAGAAATCATTTAGCTAAGGTATCTGCGAAATTAGTTAAGAATGGTTGGATTGAGGCAATTAGAGGCAGATCTGGCGGGCTTCGTTTAGCCATGGATCCTTCTAATATCAATATAGGTAAGGTGTTGAGAGTGCTTGAAGGCCATACTGAAGTGATTGATTGTGAGGGGTTAGCATGCAGACTTAAAGAAGGATGCGAATTAAAACTAGCGCTTGCCAATGCTTATGCGGCCTTTTTTAATGTACTAGATCAACACACACTATCAGACGTCACCCATGGTTTAGCAGCTATAGAAATTGTCAAAATGCATAAAGGATTCATGGAAATATATTTGGATAGCTCCGTAATTCATTAAGAAGAGCAGTTCGATACACTGCTCTAAATTTTTAATCTAATTGTGGCATTTGAAATACCTATTTAAATAATTGTCGGTTTCAACCCTGAATGCCAGCACAGTAATACGAAACCGAATCTAGATTTTTAATTGAATCATAATTGAAAGGCAATATGCTAAGCGATCAAACAATTGCAATCGTTAAATCTACAGCTCCTATCTTGCAGGAACATGGGGTAACGCTGACTAAACATTTTTACAAACGGATGTTCTCGCATAACCCTGAAGTGGCTCCCTACTTTAATCCTGCAAATCAGGCGGCAGGTTTGCAACAAAAAGCTTTAGCTGGTGCCATCTGTGCTTATGCAGCCAATATCGATAATCTAGAAGTTTTGGGCGATGCAGTTGAACTGATAGCACAGAAGCATGTATCTCTACAAATTAAGCCTGAACATTACCCTATCGTGGGAGAAAACTTGATTGCTGCCATTCGAGAAGTACTCGGTGAAGGCGCAACTGAAGAAGTGGTCAATGCGTGGGTGGAAGCTTACGGATTTTTAGCAGACATTATGATTGGCCGAGAAAAACAGATATACACTGAGCATGCCGATATGCCCAGTGGCTGGGAAGGATTCAAGTCCTTTCGTGTGGCTAAAAAAGAAAAAGAATGCGACGTGATCACTTCGTTTTATCTGGTGCCAACGAATGGCAGTGAACTACCAAAATTTAAGCCAGGTCAATATACAACAATCCGAGTACAAACGCCTCAAGCACTTACCACTATGCGCAATTACAGTCTATCCGACAAACCAGGACAGGACTGGTTTCGTATCAGTGTTAAACGGGAGATTGGTTTAAAAGCCGATACGCCAGATGGATTTGTATCTAACTTTTTGCATCATGAAATTGAGGCGGGTGCCACGCTGGAAATTGCTTCACCTTGTGGGGAATTTTTCCTTGACGTCACTGAGAAACATGAACGTCCTTTAGTGCTGTTAGCTGCAGGTGTT
>JAKFEP010000057.1:0-5006 GCA_036675645.1 Methylotenera sp.
AGTGAACTTAAAAACGTTGATTGCTTTAGCGTGGTAAACGACGGTGCTGCCGAAAACCAATTAGACGGTGCAAATTTTAAACTTTCAAAAGTTGTCGATGATGTTGCGATTTTGACAGTAACAACGAACCAAGTGCTGAACGAGCCGATTATGAACCTAAGCATTGCTACAGAGTGCGAAGCTAATATGCGCCGTGATTATGTATTGTTGCTAGACCCGCCATTGACAGCTGAAATTGAAAACAATGTAGATGCTGGCGCTTTTAATGAGCCTGCAGATGATAATACCAGTGCTGTAGTTGTGACCCCTGCTGTTAGCACTAAAGCAGCGCAAACAGTTAAAGTGACGAAAGCCAATAAAAAAACCGTAAAGTCTGCTCCTGCCAGCACTACAAAAAAAGACATTGTGTTAACCGCTGGGTACACCGATATTAAGCCTGCTGAAACTGCTCAAGTTGAACCGATAAATACTGCTGCAAAAGAAAACAAACCGCGTATAAGTATCTCTAGTGGCGAAACTTTTGCCATGCCATCCAATAATCCGCAATTACGCATGGAAAAGCAATTACAGTTTACGCCTGAAAATGCACCCGTATCCCTACAAAATGCGCTGGCTGGTAATATTGAAATCAATGATGAAGTAATGGTCATGAACAACCGTATGGCGCATCTAAAAAAACAAATTGATGATTTAGCACAAACTAACCAAACGCTTAAATACGAAAATCAGGCACAACTACAACAGCTAGAAGAAGCGAATTCAGCAAAAAAAAGCTTGGATTGGCTGGGTTATCTTTTAGGTGGCGCCTTATTATTGACTAGCACTAGCATTGCCAATAAATGGCGCGTACGCCGCCAGGAACGCTTATTTGATGAGGCACGATTTGCACTAACCTCCGAGCACTTAAGCCCATTAGATGGTCTAAATGTTGACGACAGTTTTTTTGATTTTGATAAAAAACCAGCTTTGAGCAATGATCCAGAAAACGCAACCGTCGTGAATGAAGGTGAAAATGATAGTCTGTTTTCATCCACAACCGCAGAAATACAAACGCAATTTTCAGTGGAAGAGTTTGATGGTGAACAAAATATTCTCGATCACGCCGATGTGTTTTTAACACATGGCCGCACCACCTTAGCCATTCAGCTATTGCAAAACCACCTTATTGAACATCCTAAAAAGTCTGTTACCGAGTGGCTATTTTTACTAGATTTATTGGCTAAAGAGAACATACAAGCGGTGTATGAGCAAACAGCGCTGGAATGTAAAGAGCATTTCAACATTCGCATCGCGGCATTTAGTAATGATGAAGGCAGCGCTAAAAAGTATCTTGAGGATTTCCCTCGCTTGGTATCGGGTCTAGAAGATGTATGGGGCACACTGGCAGCACAAGTGTATTTAGATGACCTGATTTATAACAGTCGTCTTGAAAACCGTGTTGGCTTTGAAAAAACCGTGTTAGAGGAACTGTTATTACTTAAATCCATTGCTCAGGAAATAGGCAATGGTGCGCAAGTAATTCAGCTAGATGATAAAAAATTGGCCCTTAAAGCACAAAAAGAAGCAAAACTTGCGGCTGATAAAGAAGAAAAAATCAGAAAAGCCAATGAGCTCATCGAGAAAAAAGCTGCTGAAAGCCAAGCGCAAGCCAATCAAGAAAGCCCAGAAGCATTGTTTGAATTTACCTTAGCTGAATATAATTAGACTGATTGCAACTAAGCATTCATCTTTTAAAAGGTGCCACGAAAATAATACTGTGCGGCCAAGCCGATAATAATGGCCAGGCCTATCCAGTTATTCTGCAAAAATGCTTTAAAGCAATTTGCTTTATCACGATTCTTAATCAAGACATATTGCCTGAAAGTAAATAGCAAGGCGGCGGTTAGGCCAATGTAATACAACTTGTTAAAGCCCATAAATTGGGCAATATACACGAGCAAACCCAACATAATGGCATAACAAGCCATCACTGCCAGTACATCATATTTACCAAAAAATATCGCCGAAGACTTGATGCCGATTTTTAAGTCGTCGTCACGGTCTACCATGGCATATTCAGTATCATATGCTATCGCCCAAAACACGTTGGCCGCCAACAAAACCCAAGCTAGAGGTGGAATATAATCATTCACCGCAGCAAATGCCATAGGGATACCAAAGCCAAACGCCACACCCAAATAAGCTTGCGGGATTGCCAAAAAACGCTTGGTAAATGGGTAAGTTGCCGCCAAAAACAATGCTGCAAATGACAATAAAATTGTTTTTTGATTAAACAGCAGTACTAAGCAAAAAGCCGCTAATGCCAAACCAGCAGCCAGCAAATAAGCTTCCCTGACGCTTACCTCACCCGTCGCCAAAGGTCGGCTTTTAGTGCGCTCCACCAAGCCATCGTATTGTCGATCTGCAATATCGTTCATCACACAGCCGCTACTTCGCATCAATACCGCGCCTGTGACAAAAACCAGCAATGTTATCCAATCAGGTAAACCGCGTGATGCCATCCACAATGCCCACAACGTAGGCCACAACAACAGCAATATACCAATTGGCTTATCCAATCGCATCAATCGCTCATAAGCGTCTAGTTTTTTAGTTAAGTTCTGTAAATCCATCAAGTAATTATTCTCATCTTTGACGCGCCAGTATTCCATTGATGGTCAAAAAGTACAAGGCGGAGCGATGCAGACAGTACATATTTAGTACGACAAGGCGCGACAACACCGTAATTTTTGAATAATCAATTGAATAATTGTTCTAAAAAAACTTCGGTGACTAAAATTCTAGCGCAATTTAATTGGAATACCGAACGCCTTGCCCATAACACATTATGCATATTTAGCATATGCTCAATAATCCGCATGGATATTGGATGCTGGCGTGGTAGTTTTTTATATTCTAATGGTGTGCGCTTCACTTTGGCGTTAGCAAATAAGGCGGCACCCAGCGGCTTGTTACCCAACTTGCCCAAACCACGCCAGGTGCCACGTAAACTCGCATACGGCAACACGCTGTGCGCAAACACAACAGGTTGTTCATTACCCATCAGCACGACCTCGCGAATCAATGCATGCTGATTCGCTTTTAGGCCAAGCAATGCAGATTCATCGGCAAAAGATTTAGCATTTTTTAACCGCACTGGCCGCACCGCAAAATCAGGATATCGGTCTTTCAAACGCGCAGTGAGTGAGCCAGTATCAATCAACCAGTGACGCATATTTCCACTATTTAGCGGCTTAGTTAACCAACTTGATTTTCTATGTTGTACTCGAATGGGCAACTTCATTATTTAGACTTTCACCAGCTCGCCAGCATGGCTCATCCAGCGCTTTAAATGTGCTTCTACTGCTTTTGGATATTCTTCAATCAAACTATCCGCCACGTTTTTAGCGACTTCTAACAAATCGGCATCGCGTTCTAAATCCGCAATTTTTAGCATCGGCACGCCACTTTGGCGCGTACCTAAAAATTCGCCTGGCCCACGCAAATTCAAGTCGGCCTGGGCAATTAAAAAACCATCGTTATTTTCAAAAATTACTTTCAAGCGCGCACGCGCCATTTCACTTAACTTATTGTCTGAGAGTTTATTTTGATAAAGCAAAATACAAGTACTTTTTTCCGTTCCCCGCCCTACTCGCCCGCGTAGCTGGTGCAGCTGACTTAGTCCCATGCGCTCAGCATGTTCGATCACCATTAAGCTGGCATTCGGCACATCCACCCCCACCTCAATCACGGTGGTCGCGACTAGCAATTGTGTTTCGCCTTGGCTAAACGCCAACATGACAGCTTGTTTTTCGGCTGGCTTCATGCGGCCATGCACTAAGGCGACTTTGAGCTCGGGAAATTCTGCCTGCATATGCGCAAACGTATCATTGGCGGTTTGTAGCTGTAAGGCTTCAGACTCCTCAATCAATGGACACACCCAATAAGCTTGACTGCCAGCCATGCAGGCTTCGCGCACGCGTTGCAAAATTTCAGCGCGGCGCTCATCGGACACTAACTTTGTGACAATTGGGGTACGACCAGGCGGGAGCTCGTCAATTACCGATACATCTAAATCAGCAAAATAACTCATGGATAAAGTGCGCGGAATCGGCGTAGCAGTCATCATCAACTGATGCGGCTCAGGCTCACCTTTTTTGCGCAAGGCTAAACGTTGCTGCACACCAAATCGATGCTGCTCATCAATAATGGCTAAGCCCAGTTTTTTAAAGTTAACCGCTTCCTGAAACAACGCATGCGTTCCAACGGCAAGCTGGGCATGACCGTTGGCGATGTTGGTAAGTGCTAACTCACGTTCTTTTTTACTTTGGCTACCTGTTAACCACGCAATATTAATGTTAAGTGGCTTAAGCCATGTTTCAAATTTTTTATAATGTTGTTCGGCCAAAATTTCAGTCGGCGCCATCAGTGCCACTTGCCAATCATGCTCAATGGCTTGCAGTGCTGCCAAGCACGCCACGATAGTTTTGCCGCTGCCCACATCACCTTGCAACAAACGCTGCATCGGATGCGCTTGCATTAAATCGTGCGAAATTTCTGCCACTACTTTTTGTTGAGCATTGGTTAAATTAAACGCTAAATTATTAAGTAATTGCGGCGCTAATAAATGCGATGCGGCAATGGCAGGTGCATCTATACTGCGCCTTTTAATGTAATGTTTACGCATAGAAAGTTGCTGGGCGAGTAACTCATCGAACGCCAGCCTGCGCCATTCTGGTGTGGTTTTATTTTCCAGCGCACTTAAATTAGCATCGGGTGCAGGACTGTGAAGCGCATGAATACTTGTGTTGAAGCTGGGCAAACTTGTATTTAATAAACCCAAACCCGCATAGATTTTGGTTGGCAGCGTTTCGCCTAAATCTGCCACTTTAAGTGCAAGCGCAATTGCCTTGCGAATATTGGGCTGCGTGAGACCTGCGGTGGTGGGATAAATAGGCGTTAAAGTTTCTGCAACTTGGGTACTTTCACCCACGCTTTTGCATTGCGGGTGCACCATCTCATAACCA
>JAKFEP010000060.1:0-28238 GCA_036675645.1 Methylotenera sp.
CCTAAGATTAACGAAAATAAAGACATATCGTTTGCAACGGTCATATTTGCTCCATTTTTACTTTAATTTCTATTGGAATTGCGGTTGGTTTAAAAGTGTCTGCATCTACACAAGCTACCTTTATAGTTGCTTCAACCAAAGTGGGTTTCTCAGCATGCCTTGGTTGATTAGGTGGTTGACCGGATGGTTGATTGACGGAAATTTTTTGCAAAAATTCCAAACTACCTTGTCCTATTTTTCCAATCTCGCTACTGATTGTTAATAGATCATTAAATATTGCTGGTTTTTTAAAAGTGATTTGCGCGCTATGCACCACAAAAATTATTTTTAATACATCGCGTAAATAAGTCTGCTCAAAGCCTAAAGCACGCAACCACTCGGTGCGGGCACGCTCCATAAAATTGAGGTAATTTGAATGGTATACCACACCACCGGCATCGGTGTCTTCGTAGTAGACACGCACTGGCCAGTTGAATGTTTGCTTGCTTATCACAGGTAAATTTTAGCATACATCTATTATTTATCGCATAACAAAAAATAATATATGCACTACAAGGCAATATCCATGCGGGCTGCAGGGCACCTAATTGAACACTGAGAGGCAGTATTTATTGCTGCCAAATCTCACCTGCAGCTAAGGTTTTAGGCACGGGCAACCCAAAATGCTGGTAGGCCAAACTGGTGGCGACGCGCCCACGAGGTGTGCGCATCAAATAGCCCTGCTGAATCAAGTAAGGCTCAAGCACATCTTCAATCGTATCGCGCTCTTCGCCAATAGCCGCTGCCAAGTTATCCAAGCCGACCGGGCCGCCGCCAAATTTTTCCAGTACAGCGCTTAATAGTTTTCTGTCCATCACATCAAAACCAAGTGCATCCACATCCAGCATTTTAAGGGCGGCATCGGCGATCTCACTACTCACCAGGCCATCGGCCTTAACCTGTGCGTAATCGCGTACCCGGCGCAGCAATCTATTGGCGATACGCGGTGTGCCACGCGAGCGTTTGGCGATTTCAAGCGCACCTGTTTCGGTAATTTCCACCTCTAACAAACCCGCGCTGCGATGCACGATAAGGCCTAACTCCTCTGCCGTGTAAAATTCTAAGCGCGACACGATACCAAAACGATCACGTAACGGATTAGTCAGCATGCCCGCCCGCGTAGTGGCGCCAATTAGGGTGAATGGTGGCAAGTCTAGCCGCACCGACCTGGCCGCTGGACCTTCGCCTATCATAATATCCAGCCGGTAATCTTCCATTGCGGGATATAGAATTTCTTCGACAACAGGGCTAAGGCGATGGATTTCGTCAATAAACAGGACGTCATTTGGTTCCAGGTTCGTCAAAAGCGCCGCTAAATCGCCTGCACGTTCAAGCACAGGACCTGAAGTCTGGCGCATATTCACGCCCATTTCGCGCGCTATGATATGCGCCAAGGTGGTTTTACCTAAACCTGGTGGACCAAACAGTAATACATGGTCTAGTGCTTCGCTGCGACCGCGCGCGGCATTGATAAAAATTTCAAGCTGGCTTCTGGCCTTTTCTTGACCAACGTACTCATCAAGTATTTTCGGGCGCAAGGCGCGCTCAATCGCCTCTTCTTGGGGGTTCTCGGCAACTGGGGCAATGAGGCGATCGGTTTCTATCATATCTTTAACATGGCTGAGTAAATAACCCGCCTATCTTATCAGCCAAAGCGAATGTTTAGCCAAATACTGACAGGTTCTCAATCAATTTTTTAATCGGGATTGGTTCACCCAAATATAAGCCCTGGCCATAATGCACGCCGATACTTTTAAGCTCTTTTAAGATGGCTTTATTTTCAACAAATTCAGCAACAGTCTTAATGTTCATGGCCTCCGCTACGCTGTGGATAGAGCGCACCATGGCATGATCTATTTTATTGCTGTGCATATCTTTTACGAAGGAACCATCGATTTTTAGATAATCGACATCGAAATTTTTAAGATACATAAACGACGACATGCCACTGCCAAAGTCATCTAACGCAAAACTGCAGCCTAGCTTCCTTAAGGCAGTAAACAGTGAAATGGTATTTTTTAGATTCACAATCGCCGCTGTTTCTGTGATTTCAAAACAGATGTTTTCTGGTGGAATGGAATAAATCACAAATTGCTCACGGATGAACCCCAGCAAGCTTTTATCGCCTAATGAGGTACCGGATAAGTTGATTGAAAATACGTAATTACATTTTTCGTGACTTTTATCTAGCAATTGCCGGTAAGTAGCAAACGTATTTTTGATGACCCATCTATCAATGTTTGGCATCAGTAAATAACGCTCGGCAGAGGGGATAAAGGTGACTGGCAGCATAATATTGCCATCGAGACTGATTTTTCGAATCAAAACTTCATAATGGTGATGCTGTGCTTCTGTGCTTGAAAGTGGCACAATCGGCTGGCAATACAACATGAATTGCTCATCATCGATTTCATCGGTAATGTCAGAAATGGCCTCAACTGCGCTTCGGCGCTGTGTGACTTCAAGATCGCCCGGGCTAAACAAGAAGCTTTGATTACGTCCTGCATTTTTAGCGGAATAACAAGCCATATCAGCCGCATGCACGATGTCGCTGACATTGTGGAAGCTGGAGTTGATGACGACCAGGCCGATGCTGACGCCGATATTAAAGATTTTATCTTCATGGATAAAACGATAATCTTGCACCAACTTAAGCAGTGTATTGGTAATTTGGTTAGCATCAGACAGGCTACAATTTTCCAGCAATAAGCCAAACTCATCTCCACCTAAACGGGCTAAAGTATCTCTTTCGCGCATCCTGTTCGCCAATAGTACACTCACCTGGCGTAGCAACTCATCACCCGCCGCGTGGCCACAAGTATCGTTCACTAACTTAAACTGGTCCAAATCGAGATAACATAAAACATGCTGGGCGCCATTATCTTGTACACTTTTTAGACTACGTTCTAACCTGACTTCAAACTCGCGACGGTTTATTAATCCAGTCAAATCGTCATGCTGCGCTTGGTGCATCAACATAGAAGTCGCATCGTTGATTTTATCTTGCATAATCTCATAAGCATTTTTTAAACTGGTTGCCATTGAGTTAAAACCTTTTTGCAAGGTTTTTAGTTCGCCGCTGGAGTTTTCTGTAATGGTGTGTGCAAATAAGCCTTCGCCAACCTTATTTACCGCAAATGCAATTTCTTGAATCGGTTTAGTGATGTTACGGCCTATCCACCAAGCAATCACTGCACTTAATAGCAACCCTAGTAAACTGATTAATAGCATTTTTGTAATTAAATTTTGTTTAAGATTTTGCAAACTTAAATTACTTAACTCAACATAGACTTTGCCAATTTCCAACTCAGAAAGATCATTTTTAGGAGTTATTTCACTATCAAGGGGACTGCTAAAATCATCAATCTCAACCAAACTACGATGGATAGGAGCGGCAAAAATAATTCCATTTTTTAATGGAAGTTCACTTTGCTCTTCCAGTTTTTCAATCATCTCAATGGCTATTTCGCGCCCACTCAATGCCAGCACACGATTATCTTCATCTAAAATAAGTACCGTTCTTAAATCTTGCTCGCTTAAAAGTGCCTGCTGTACCAAGCGTTGCAGTATTTGTTTATTACCTGATATCACGCCATATTCAGCTGCAGGGGCGAGCTGCGCGGCAATAATACGGCCACGATCTGTTAAAGAATGGTTTAATACGCCAAACACATTGGAAATTGCATATCCGGCTAAAATCATGGCAAACAATAGCGCCGGAATTGTGCCTAAGAAGATAACTCGGGTTTTAATACCTAAATTTTTCATGGTGTACTTTTCAAAGTCACGGTCATGGGGTCGGTAGATAACTTCTCTAAACTTAACATTTTTTTATGAATAGAGCTTTCGTCGCCTACTGGAATATTAAGTGAGCGGGCAACTTGATAATTCACCGCAACAGAAAAATATTTAGGCGCTTGCGGTGGAGGCAACACACCTGGGGCCTGTTGGGACTTAATCGCAATTTCAGCTGCTTGCTTTGCCAGTTGCTTACTTGTACTGTATACCGCCGCCAAGGCTCCGGCCTTTACATAAGTTTGTGAAAAACCAAATACTGGCTTCAGGTAGCGATAACTGGTGAGCAGAATAGGCTGCACCGTTTCGCGCGTATACACCAAGGCATCAGGAACCGCCATCAGCGCATCAGAAACTTCTAGCAAAGTTGTTAAGTGCGGGATTAATTCAGACTCTTGCCGAATGTTTTCTTGCAAAATATTAAATTGTGCATCTTCCCCTGTCTCCCTAATATCCTCCATTTCATCTATGGAATGAGGGCCTAACAGCATGCCTAAATTTTTTACTTGGGGCATTACTGTTCTAATCAATGAAAAACGTCTTGAGTAAGGCTGATCGAGCACGATAGCGCTAAAATTACCTAACTGGCGTCTACTGTTGGCTAGCTGGCTGTTAAATGTGGGCAGCGGAGCAAATACCCCAAGCACTGGAGTTGTCACTTTAAGTTTGCTAGAGGCCCCCATTGCTTTCACGCCCAGCGCGATCACCAGTTCACTGTTTTCCGCTACCACCAGTCTTTCAACTTCACTTAAGTCAATCAGCTTGACGCGCAAATGCGTAGTTTTAGCACTCATCAGCTCTGCTTTAAATGCCTCTACAAATTCCAGGTTTGACTCTGTTGGCGCACTCATCACAATAGTAATGCCCGTATATGCTTGTGCAAAATTAGGCAATAGCAGGCCGAGTGCTATCGCCAAACCGAAAAGCGGCTTGATGAAACGGTTAATTTTGCAATGGGTAGTTAACAAAATAGCCTAATTCAATCTCTCTTAACAACAAAATAAAAATACACTTAAAAATCTAACCTTACATTGATTCGCGCCCGCCTTTTATGCGTGTTGTAATCGGCAAATTCTTGGTAATGGTCATTAAACAAATTTTCTATCACTCCCGATAGTTCCCCATTCCATCGACCTGCATTAAATTTACGTGCAACGCGGATATCAGACCTTCTGATCAAATCAACATTAGTACCATCTCCCAACTGGCTAGTCTCGCTAGTTTGATAGTAAATGTAGCTGGCATCCCAGTTTTGATTAAATTTATGGGTAAACAACGCACTAATGGTGTTGCTGGGCATAGACTCATCAAAGTTATTTGTAAGCCGCCTTTGCCTCTCGCGAATGTTAACGTGCGCAAAGTTGAGCATTAGGTTAGTACTACTAGCCAAATGCCATTTAGCTTGCGCTTCAAAGCCTTGGATAATTGCATTGCCGCCATTTGCCCCAGTACCCACAGCGTCAGGATTCACTAGTATAAAACCTGGCGGAGTAACGAAATCATCACGATTAGCGATACGAATATGATCATTAATGGTGTCGTGGAATATTCTTGTATCCAAACTGAAATTACCCAATTTGCCCAAATACCCTATCTCCCTAGAGACAATCTGTTCTGGTTCAAGGTTGCCTCTATCTGCATAAAATTGAACCAGCAATGTTGTATTTGGTACAACGGTTGGCACCGTCACCCGTCTATTAAATTTTTCTTCCACATAATTAGCGGTCCGTAAGGCGCTTGAATAACCCAAGCGCACTGTATGGTTTGGATTAAACTTCAAATTGATGCTGGCGCGAGGCGAAATATCAGTGCCTGTGAAATCATTATGTTCCAGCATAGCACCTGCATTGAACACCAATTTTTGGTGTGCTTGCCACTCCATATGTCCAAACATACGCTGCAAATCAAAATAGTCTGTTTTGCTGGTGCCTAAATAATGCGGTGCATACATCGAATCACGTCTTACACTGCCACCCCACACCGCCCTAATATCTTTACCTAGCGCAAAGTTATGTTGTGCTTCTAAGTCAAATCTTTCGGTTTCTACTAAGTTTTTAATAGTCGCCGTATCATTTAAAAGCAATGCTCCCGCGCCAGGCCCAATCAAGACATCTGCAACTGGTCGTAAATTGGTTGAGGTTGTTTTATCATCGGACCGATCAAAATTATGGAAAGCTTGTAGCACAAAATCACTGCTGTCAGAAATACGATGCCGCCAGCGCATTAGTTCAAAATGATTATTAATTTTCTTAGTACGCGGTAAAAATAAAATAGGATCTTCTTCTATATTGCCTTCGCCACGCGCACCATCAGTCAGCCCAAACTCAAACTCAAAGCTATTATCAACATTCAATTGATAATCAGCCTGCGCATTCAAGAAACGGGTGCGCTTAAAATCATTACGGTCAGTCAAGCCATCATCCTGACGATACCCAGTCGTGAAGCGGTAATTCAGGTCATTTAATTTGCCTGCATGACGGTAAAATGCCTCATTTCTGCCATTACCGTGTGTGGCTAAAATGCTATTACTAGGCGCTTCAGATGCCGTTTGTGTAATGATGTTGATGACACCGAAGTAAGAATTTGCGCCATAGCTAGCCGCATTCGGGCCGCGCGTCACTTCAATGCGCTCAATATCCATTAACGCAATTGGCAACTCGCTCCATTGCACGCCGCCATACAATGGGCTATAGACAGAGCGTCCGTTGATTAATACCTGCATCGCACCAGGATATGCATTTGTCATACCGTGATAGCTTACCGCGTGGTTGGTATTGTGCACATAGCCCGCATTCACGCCTACATACATGCCAGGTACTAACCTAAAAAGCTCGGGAATATCTACCGCACCAGATGCACGTATCGTTGCACGGTCTATCACTGTCACTGCAGACGGTGCATCTGCCTGAGATTGCGATAACCTAGATACTGTAAGCACTCTGGGTAACTCCCCTAAGTAGTCTTGTTCTGACAAATCATCTTTTAACTCGACTGGATAAGGCTTTATGGGTTTAGAATCGTCTTCAATCGTACCTGCATACGTCACCAGCCCATAGGTTGCTGCAATTAGCGCAACCCCTATATTGAATAATCGACGCGCTATCATTGCACTAGATAAACTTAGTTTTAATTTTTAGCCAGTAGCGGCGGATTAACCACAAGACTGGAGTACCAATAATTAACCACGGGATAGCGCTCATCACAAACGTAATCACGCTACCAAAGCTTTCCATCATCACACGTCCGGCATCTTTAAGTGCACGTGCCACCGGCGCAAAAAAACCTTGCTCGGTAATCCCTTGTGCGGCGGAGAAATTGATACTCACTGCCACCAAATCAGTCTCTTGCGAGAGTATTTTGCGCATACTCAGCATACTGTCCAGCTGGCTTTGTGTATTGGATAGCTCACGCTCAATTTCAATAATATCTTTAATTTTTGCATTTTTATCAGCAAGCATTAAACGTAACCTGTCGCGCAATTCGCTTAAGTTTTTGATACGCGCATCGGTATCTACCACTTGATTGGTTTTGTCTTCAGAATCTCGGCTATGCTGCAATACCTCACCGTTTTTTGCCAGTCCAGTTAAAAATATCTCGACGTTTCTTGGTGGGACTCGAGCATTTAATGAAGCTGATGGCGGGTTGTAGGGCGTTTCTTTATTATAATTAGCACTTAGCACCTCACAGCTTAGTGCCTGGCAATGCTTTAACGCGGCATCAAAACTGGCTTGCATCTGCGCGGCTGGGGTTTCTATTTGCAGGTGATGGCGTAGCGCGATATATTTCTTTGCTGCATTACTGCCCTCACTCACTGGCTCAGAAAGCTCAGTCAGACTTTGCTCTGCGCCGCCTGGGGCATCCATGGCCATTTTCTCCATGCGAGGCGCAGGCACAGGAGCCATATTTGTAGTGGCCTCTGGTGCAGTGCTAGCAGATTGCTGCCCGCATGCAACCAGAAATAACTGCAATACCAACATTAAAAAAAACTGTTTCAATTTCAGCCACCCTCTTAAACGATGCTGCATCTTACTTATTATTTTGAAAGCAGTTTGAGCGCTTGCTTTATACCCTCTGCTACAGTGACATCGGCAGGCAATTGTTTTGCAGCCAACAAGGCCTCTCGGTCATTGTAGCCCAAAGCCACCAGCGCATTTAAAATATCATGACTAGCCGATTTTATATTGCCGGCTGATGCCAAACCTGCCACACCAAATTTATCTTTCAGCTCTAACAACAAACGCTCTGCCGTTTTTTTGCCTATGCCTGGGATGCGCGTAAGCATGCCCACTTCTTGCATGCTGACTGCCTGTATTAAGTCTTCTATACTCACACCGCTTAAAATAGAGAGTGCAGATTTCGCCCCGATACCATTCACTTTAAGCAATTGTTTGAACGTACTTTTTTCTTGCTCGGTGCCAAAACCATACAACAGTTGTGCATCTTCGCGCACTACCATATAGGTGAGCAGCTGCACTTTTGTACCAACTTCCGGCAAATTGTAAAAGGTGCTCATCGGCACCTCAACTTCGTAGCCCACACCACCGCAATCTAATACAATAAGTGGTGGTGATTTTTCTATCAATAGCCCGTTTAGGCGTGCAATCATAATTATTCAACTTTTAAAGTTCAAAGGGTGCTTTTTTATATAAGCCTACCATTTTTAACGCGAAAACCTGCTGTCGCCAATTTACCCAAGCCTTGACCCCCATGCGCGTGACAAATGGCGCAAGCCAATGCATCGGCAGAATCTGGGCTAGGCACTGCTGGCAATTTTAACAATCTTTTCACCATCTCTTGCACCTGCTCTTTTTGTGCATGGCCGTTGCCTACCACCGCTTGCTTCACTTGCAATGCAGTATATTCCGCCACAATTAAATTGCGGATGACTGCCGCGCTAATGGCTGCACCGCGCGCTTGGCCAAGCAATAAAGTGGATTGCGGATTCACATTGACGAATACTTTTTCCACAGCCACCTGATTGGGCGCGTAAGTATCGATCACCTCAAACAGCCCATCCAATATTACTTTTAGCCGCGCCGGTAATTCCTCTCGATCATCCTCCCCCTCTACCGGGTTTTTTTTAGCAGAAGCGGTTTTAATGGTGCCACTCGTCACATAAGTGATTTTTTCACCTACCTTTTCAATGACACCAAAACCGGTAAGGCGTAAGCCTGGATCGATGCCTAGAATTCTAATGTTGTTCAAAAAATCATCTAAAAATGAAAAGCGTTAAGTCAGACAAGGCGCGGATTTAATTTTATGAGAGCACATACGCGTTTGTATGTAATCGAATAAAATTAAATCTGCAACACCGTATGACGACGCGGTTTTCATTTTTAATCCTCTATGACTGCCGTCGTATAAACATCTTGCACATCATCCAAATCATCTAACGCATCCAGGATTTTTTGCATTTTTACCGCGTCATCGCCGGCAAACAACGTTTCCATGGTTGGCTTCATCAGCACTTCTGCCACTACCGCCTTCAAGCCTGCATTTTCCAACGCTTCTTTCACCGCCATAAACTCATTTGGCGGCGTAATCACTTCAATGCTGCCATCCTCATCTGTGACAATATCTTCTGCACCTGCTTCCAGCGCGGTTTCCATCACTTTATCTTCACTGGTTCCTGGCTCGAAAACCAAGCTGCCGCAATGCTTAAACATAAACACCACGCTACCATCGGTGCCTAAGTTGCCGCCATGCTTGCTTAGGGCATGGCGCACATCCATCACTGCACGCTGTTTGTTATCGGTGAGGCAATCGATAATAATGGCGGCACCGTTAATACCATAACCTTCGTAACGAATTTCCTCATAATTCACGCCTTCTAACTCGCCAGTGCCTTTTTTAATTGCACGCATAATATTGTCAGCCGGCATGTTTTCTTCTTTGGCCTCAGCCACAGCAGCGCGCAAGCGCGGATTCATGTTCGCATCACCGCCGCCCAAACGAGCTGCCACAGTGATTTCTTTAATGATTTTGGTGAAGATTTTGCCGCGCTTTGCATCTTGACGGCCTTTACGGTGCTGAATATTGGCCCATTTACTATGTCCTGCCATACGATTTCCCTTAATATTTTTACATCGATATTTTAATTATTCAGATATTTTATCATGGCTTACAACTACTTAATGCCAGCAATACCCGTAGGTATTAAGCACTTCTATTCTTGGCCTTGTGCAGGGTCTATCGGCTGGTGTTTACGCATGGTGATGATTGAAATTACCACCAAAGCAAAGGCGATCAGCAGCATACCAATCAACTCAAATGTATTCGGTACTTCATTCAGCTGTATCCATGCTGCAATCACACCAATCACCGGCGCCAGCATTGACGCCATGCTAGCCACGCCTGCAGGTAAGCGCTGTAAGGCATAAAGCCATAACAACCAAGCTAGCGCACCGCTTAAAAATACATTAAACAGCACTGATCCGATAAAGTAAGCAGTCCACTGAATGGGTGGTGCAGGCACTACCAATGCAATTGCCAGCATGGGTACCGAGCCCAACAACATTGGCCACGCAGTCAGGTTCAGTAAATCCAAATGTGGGCTGCGCTGATGCAATTTTTTAGAAATAATCGCCGATAAGGCCCAGGAAATCCCTGAACATAGCGCCAAAAACATACTAAAACCATCTGCTTTAATATGCAGCGGGTCAAAAATAAGCACCATACCAAATACTGCAGAAACTACCGCTAACCACTGCCAGCCTTGCACTTTTTCGCCCAGCATTGGCCAGGCGAATAACAATACCCAAAATGGCATGGTGTAAGTCAACACCGCAGTTTTACCGGCACCGCCTTCTACCAAGGCCCAAATCAGCAAACCTGTAAAACCAATGGTCTGCAGCAATCCCAGCACCAGCATCGTTCGAAACTCACTTAATCCCAAAGGCCGCTTGGTGAAATACATCACCACAAACAGTACCAAAGCACCTAAAAAAGTACGTAGTGCAGCAAATTGAAAAGGCCCTGCATATTGCAGGGCACTTTTCATTACAACCCAGTTATAGCCCCATATCAAGGTCAGCGTTAAAAGTGCCACGAGTGCCTTAATAATCGTGTTATTTTTCATAATTTATTTCATTACTTAAGTAGTTTGAATTTTGTTATAGCCATTATAAGGTGTATATTTTTATTAATATGCTGCTGGGAGAAAAACATGAAAACCTTACTTCAAATATTAAAAGAAAAAAAACACCAAGAGCTGATCTCAATTGCGCCAAATAGACCAGTATTTGATGCCCTAGTAATTTTGGCTGAGTACAAAATTGGTGCGCTAGCGGTGATGGATGGTGACAAATTAGTGGGTATTTTCTCTGAGCGCGATTACGCAAGGGAGGTGGTGCTGCAAGGGCGTTCATCCAAAACCACGCACATAGCAGAGGTAATGACGGCAAAGGTAATTACAGGCAACCCGGATGATTTTGTTGAAAGCGCCATGCGCATGATGAGTGATAAAAAATTCCGCCATTTGCCAGTAGTGGATGGCGAAAAAGTATTGGGTATGTTATCGCTGGGTGATTTAGTAAAGGAGATTATAGACGATCAGCAACGCGCAATTAAAGCGCTAGAAAGCTATATTAAAGGCTGATTTAGACTTAAATTTAACACAACATTAAATTGATGCCTACAGGGCTTATGGCCATTAGTCTAAATACAAGTGGCTTGCTGGGCATCATTTTTGCTCGTGGCTTGTGTGTTTTATTCGCCAATAATTTTAACTAACACCCGCTTGTTGCGACGACCATCAAATTCACCATAAAAAATCTGTTCCCACGGGCCAAAATCTAAACGGCCTTCAGAAATTGCCACCACCACCTCGCGTCCCATAATCTGGCGTTTAATATGTGCATCTGCGTTATCCTCACCGGTATCGTTATGCCGGTAACCACTCACAGGCTCGTGCGGCGCTAGTTTTTCCAGCCAAACTTTGTAATCGTGATGCAGTCCACGCTCGTCATCATTAATAAACACACTGGCAGAAATATGCATGGCGTTAATCAGCGCTAGGCCTTCTTTAACGCCACTTTCACGCACACATTCCACCACATCATGCGTAATATTTTTAAAATCCATGCGCGTGGGGATATTAAACCAGAGTTCTTTACGGAAGCTTTTCATTTTTTATCTCTCTAAAGTTAAATCCTAAAGTTAAATCAAAGTCTGTTAGATTATTTTAGCACCAGACTAATGGCATAAACAGCACAAAAGCACCAATAAAAAAGGCCTCCATTTGGAGGCCTTATCGAATGGCAAAACTTAGCTTTTTACTTCAATTTCTTGGCTAAAGCTTTTACCTTCGTTATCCGTCGCCAGCACTTCTAATTTGCCAGGCGCATCGGGCACAAAGTTGAATTTAAAGTAAGGGTCTTCCGCCGTACCCACATTCACGTCCACCGTCATCACCGGTTTACCATTGAATTTAAACTCGGTTTTATTAATGTAAAAGGCGGGGATAAACCCTTGCGACACTAACTCACGCTGCAAACCAGTGCGCATGGGGTGTTTGATATTGAAAGTCGTTGTGGTAATACCGCCAATTTTTACCGGGTCTTCAACTTTTAATTTAATTTTACCTGCGGATGCGCGAACCGTTGCCTCATCTGCATCAACTGTACCGCCGCAACCACCAGCGGCACGAATCTCGCGCGAAGCTAAATAGAGTTTACCGTTAGCATCTTCGCCCACCAAACGCACAAAAGCGTCAGTTTCAAACCGGATACGGGTTGAAAGCTCGAAATCGCCCAAGGCATCGGTTAAGTGGTAAGTAGCAGTCATCGGGATTGGGTTAGCATCAACGAAAGAATACAACTTCACAATTTTTACCCCGTTGGCAGCGGCTTGATCTATCTTATAAGTGACTGGGACTTGTGCACCGCTTTCGGCACGGCGTGGTGCTTCAATCTTCATGAAATCCACTTCGGTCATGGCACGTTTTTCAAAAAACGCTTCTTTCATCACTGGCCATAATTTAGGGTCGGATTCCGCAAACACAGGCAGGCTGCAAGCCAATAAAATAGCGCCACTCAGAGCACTATTTAATAGGGTTAACTTATTATTGAATAACACGTTCATGTTTACATCCCTCATGTTTTGCAATACTGCTGGCTTCCCACCATTAGCAATAACGCTTAATTTATAGTTTGGATTACAAAACGTAATTTAAGTTTTATTCAAACAGCTGTATGTGACTGATATCACATTACTGATTATTGTGTTGGATCGCCCGATGGTCGCATGACGTAGTCAGGATTCCAGAATTCCTCAAAATTCAGTTCTACGCCATTGCCCGCCGGGTCTTTTAAATTAATCTGCCGCACGCCATTGGCTAAAATTCGTGTCGTATAAGTCACGCTATTTTTGGTTAAGTGTGCTTCCATCGCAGGCATATCGGTGCAAGTAAACGACACATGGTCATAGGTGCCATGCACATTGAGTTGTGGCGGCTCAGGCGTTTTATACTCAGCCAAATGCACTACATCGTTAGTGCCGATGTAAAGCCAATAACCATAAGTCGTACTCGCCACACGCTTACCCACCGTTAAACCCAAGATGTCGCAATAAAAATCGCGCAGCTTGAGCATGGTGTCGCGGTCGGTGCGAAAATTGACGTGATTGATTTCGGTAAGTGGCATATTTTGTCTAGGAGCTTAAGCTGCAGGCGTTTGTGTTCTCACGCGAATATGAAGCTCGCGTAATTGCTTCTCATCCACTTCGTTCGGTGCATTCGTCATTAAACACTGCGCACGCTGCGTTTTAGGGAAGGCAATCACGTCACGGATTGATTCTGCACCCGCCATTAACGTTACCAAACGGTCTAAACCGAAAGCTAAACCCCCATGCGGTGGTGCGCCGTATTGCAAGGCATCCAACAAGAAGCCGAACTTTTCTTGCGCTTCTTCTTTGCTGATTTTAAGCGCGTCGAATACTTTAGATTGCACATCCTGTTTATGGATACGCACTGAACCGCCGCCGACTTCCCAACCGTTCAACACCATGTCGTAGGCTTTGGATAAACACGCGCCTGGGTTAGACACCAGCATCTCTTCGTGCCCGTCTTTTGGCGCAGTGAACGGATGGTGCAAGGCTGCCCAGCGGTCATTCTCTTCATCATGCTCGAACATCGGGAAATCCACCACCCAAAGCGGCGCCCAAGCGCGGCCATCGACGTGGCCTTTATCGTGACCAACCTTCAAACGCAGTGCGCCTAAAGCCTCATTCACCACTTTTAATTTATCTGCACCAAAGAATACAATGTCGCCATTCTGCGCACCCGTGCGGTCAATAATCGCTTGCAGGGCTGCCACATGAATATTCTTCACGATTGGGCTTTGCAAGCCTTCTTCGTTCAATTTAGTGATGTCGTTAATCTTGATGTATGCCAAACCTTTAGCACCGTAGATTTTAACGAACTCAGTATAAGCATCAATCTCACTACGACTAATTGCCGCGCCATTTGGCACGCGCAACGCAGCGACACGACCACCTGCCATATTGGCAGCACCCGCAAACACCTTGAAATCCACGTCTTTCATCACATCGCTTAGTTCAGTGATTTCTAGCGTCACGCGCATGTCCGGCTTGTCAGAGCCATATTTGTTCATGGCTTCATGAAAACTCATGCGTGGAAAAGCAGCGGGTAAATCCACGTTTTGTACCTTTTTAAGCATTTGGCGAATCATCTCTTCAACGATGTCCATAATTTCGTTTTCACCCATGAACGATGTTTCGATATCCACTTGAGTAAATTCTGGCTGGCGGTCTGCACGCAAATCTTCATCGCGGAAACATTTGGTGATTTGGAAATAACGGTCAAACCCTGACACCATCAGCAACTGTTTGAATAACTGCGGCGATTGCGGTAACGCAAAGAATTGACCCGCATGTACGCGACTTGGCACCAAGTAATCGCGCGCACCCTCAGGAGTTGAACGCGTTAGCATGGGCGTTTCTACCTCGATGAAGCCGTTTACGTCCAAATAATCGCGCAAAGTTTTAGCCACGCGATAGCGCAACATCATGTTTTTCTGCATGGCAGGACGGCGCAAATCGATATAGCGATGTTCAAGCCTAACTGTTTCAGTCAAATTCTCATCATCCAGCATAAATGGTGGTGTGAGCGAGGCATTCAAAATTTCAATTTCAGTTGCCAACATCTCGACTTCGCCAGTTGGAATGTTGGCGTTGACTGTGCCCTCAGGACGCGCGCGCACTTTACATACAATTTTAAGCACATACTCGTTGCGAACAGATTCTGCAATGGCAAAAGCCTCTTTTGTATCTGGGTCAATCACGATTTGCGCCATGCCTTCACGGTCACGCAAATCAATAAAAATAACGCCGCCATGGTCGCGGCGGCGATGTGCCCAACCGCATAAAGTCACGGTTTGGCCAATGTGGGAGCGGTTCAAGTGGCCGCAATAGTGTGTACGCATCATCATAAAATTATCTATAGTTGTTGTGTTTGTTGAAAACGAAGTTGTTGTGTGAGGGTATCTTTTGGCGTCACTGTACCCATGCTAATAATGTACTTCAGGGCCTCGTCTACGCTCATATCCAGGTCAATCACATCTTCCCTTGGCATCATCAGGAAAAAGCCAGATGTGGGATTCGGCGTAGTCGGCACATAAATACTGATGTAATCGCCAAACAGATGTTCTTTTACATCGCCGCCAGGTACGCCCGTAATAAAGGCAATTGTCCAACTGCCGTCCCGTGGATATTGCACCAGCACTGCTTTACGGAAAGCATTGCCCGTATTTGAAAACAAGGTATCAGAGACTTGCTTGACGCTGGAATAAATGGTTTTTACAACCGGCACGCGAGTTAATAGGGACTCCCACACCTCAATGAGGTGCTGACCAAAAATGTTAGTCGCCACTAGCCCAGCGCCGAAAATGATGCCTAAAGTTAGTAAGACGCCTAAACCTGGCACATTAAAACCAATCAGTTTTTTAGGCTGCCATGCCTCTGGCAACAAAAGCAGACTTTGATCCATGGTGTGGATCAGGAAGCTCAACACCCAAACTGTGATAAATAGCGGCACCAGCACCAGTAAGCCAGTGATAAAGTATTTTTTCATGTTAACTTTTTGAATTAGTGACATGCGCAACCCGGGTTACAAGCGGCAGGTTTAGTGTCACCCACCTCAGTTTTTGCTTCGGCTTTGGCTTCGGTTTTAGCTTCACTTTTGTCTGGGGATTTTTCACTATCTGTATCTGTATTATTGGTTTTTTTATCTTTAAAATCAGATGCGTACCAGCCGCTACCGCTTAATTGAAAACTGGGCGCAGAAAGCATTTTAGCAAAAGCTTCTTTGCTGCATTGTGGGCAAACAGTTAAGCTGGGTTCACTGATTTTACGCATCAGCTCTGCTTTAAAACCACAGCTTGTACATGCAAAGTCATAAATTGGCATAATGTTGCTTTATAGAACCTAAAATAATAGTTAAAACTTTAAAAAATATTGAGTTAACAGTAACTTTGATTAACGAAATCTCGAATATGCGATTATAACTGATGTCAACCAATTGGTTACTTCACAGAAAAAATTTACGAGTATTAAGCAATTGAAAAAACAACAAGAAGTAATAATTTTAAAATAGAAAATGGCCACATTTGTGGCCATTTTTTACACCGTTATGATTAGCTTAGAACGGGATATCGTCCTCAAAGTCATCGAAATTGCCGCCTGTTTTTGCTGAGCCTTGGCTTGCAGGGGCTTGCTGACTAGCTGTGGGTGCTGGTGATGCTTGACGCGGCGGAGACTGATTTGTGTCATCAGGCGCATAGCCTTGATCCATACCACCATCGTAACTTGCATTTGAACTGCCGCCGCCATCTTTACTACCCAGCATTTGCATTTGGTCGCCAATGATTTCAGTGGTGTAGCGGGTAACGCCATCTTTTTCCCACTTACGGGTTTGCAAACGGCCTTCAATATACACCGGGCGGCCTTTTTTAAGGTATTCACCTGCGATTTCAGCCAAGCGGCGGTACATCACAATATTATGCCACTCCGTTTTTTCTTGCTTAACACCGCTTTTGTCTTTCCAATTTTCGGTAGTGGCAATGCTAAAGTTAGCCACAGCTTCACCATTAGGCATGTAACGCACCTCTGGGTCGCGTCCTAAATTACCCACTAAAATCACTTTATTTACCGATGCCATAGTTGCTCCCGTTATTTACTCATTACAATATCTAGAATTTCCTGCTCATTCGCTTGCTGCTTATTTATAGCAGCCTGATTCTTTATTTTTACAATTAACATGTTTTCTTTGGCGATTGCCACCGCCTCATGCACATAAGGCAAGGCAGAAATTACTTTACTAAGCTCACTTGCTTGAGCCTCTGTAGTTGCTTCTAAATGATACATCTTTGTGCGCACAGCTGGGGGAGTTTTCATGCTAAATGTTAGCAATAACCAAACGCTCATCAGTACCGCACAGAACACAAATACTGCCGAAAAATCATAATGATGCGTCAAATATCCACCTACCAAACCACCCGCTGCCACACCCAGCGATTGCGCTGTATTGTAAACGCCCATCGCAGTCCCTTTTGCAGCGGCAGGTGCCAGCTTAGAAATAAGGGATGGTAATGAAGCTTCTAAAATATTAAACGCCACAAAATAGGTAAAGAGCGAAAATATGATGCCCCAGAAGCTATAAATCAAGCCTGCAAAACAAAGCTGCGCAACCAACATCAGCGCTACTGCGCCTATAAATATAGGTTTTAATAGGCCGCGCTTTTCGCCGACAATAATGGCGGGTATCATCAATAAAAACGACCCTAACAAAATAGGCAAATACACTTGCCAATGATGATTCACATCTAAGTTACTGGCGTTTTGAATTGCCAGTGGCACCACAATAAACATGGCCATTTGGGCAGCATGCAGTGCAAAAATACCGTAATTTAACCGTTGCAATTGCGTATTTTTTAGCACATCCTTTAGTTTAGCGGGTGTAGCGCTGGCATCAGAATGGTAACTACTCAAAATAGGATTAGGTACGGCAAATTTAACTACCAATATGGCTAAAACCGCCAATACTGCGGTTAACCAAAAAATACCCGCAATGCCAGCCCAATGTGCTAATGCAGGACCCAACACTAGTGATAACGCGAACGTAATACCTATCGTTGCCCCAATCATGGCCATGGCTTTAGTACGATTTTCTTCTCGCGTTAAATCGGCCAACAGCGCCGTCACAACTGCAGAAACCGCGCCAGCACCTTGCAGCGCACGGCCAATAATGACCGTCGTAATATCCGTTGCCAAGGCTGCAACAATACTACCCATTACCAGCATGATTAAACCTATATAAATGAGTTTTTTGCGCCCAAATTTATCCGAAGCCATGCCAAATGGTAATTGGAATAAGGCTTGCGTGAGGCCATATGCTCCCAAAGCGGCGCCCACCAGCATGCTATTGTTGCCACCTGCATATTGCGTGGCATAGATGGCAAAAATAGGCAAAATAAGAAACATGCCCAGCATGCGCAAGCCATAAATAGAGGCCAAACTAATGCTCGCCCTAAGCTCATTTTTGGGCATTTTTTCGACTAAAGTCATTAAGTATCGTTAATTATTTGAAATTATTTTGCTAAAGGCGGTATATTATCAGGTTGCCTTAATGTTCGTTAAAAGATAAATGGAATTTATTAAAATTCGCGGTGCACGCACCCACAACTTAAAAAATATTTCGCTGGATTTACCTCGAAACAAACTCATCGTCATCACCGGCTTATCAGGCTCGGGCAAGTCTAGTTTGGCGTTTGATACGCTATATGCCGAAGGTCAACGCCGCTATGTAGAAAGCCTTTCCGCTTATGCCCGGCAATTTTTGGCACGCATGGACAAACCCGATGTAGATTTGATTGAAGGCTTGTCGCCTGCTATTTCCATTGAGCAGAAATCCACTTCACACAATCCGCGTTCTACAGTGGGTACCGTTACGGAAATTCACGATTACCTGCGCCTACTTTATGCCAGAGCAGGTGACCCAGAATGCCCTGAGCACAATATCAAGCTGGAAGCACAAACGGTGAGCCAAATGGTGGATGCGGTATTGAAGCTACCAGAAGACACTAAACTGATGATTTTGGCACCCGTGGTAGCCAATCGCAAAGGCGAGCAGTTGGATTTATTTGATGAGCTAAAAGCACAAGGCTTTGTGCGGCTGAGAATAGATGGCAAAATTTATGAAATGGACGAACTGCCGAAACTGGCAAAAACTACCAAACACAGTATTGACGTCGTGGTAGATCGATTAAAAGTAAACGCAGAGTTAAAACAGCGTATCGCTGAAAGCTTAGAAACCGCACTGCGCTTGGCCGATGGTAAAGCGGTTGCACTGGAGATGGATAGCGAAAAAGAACATTTATTCTCTGCCAAATTTAGTTGCCCAGTTTGTGATTACTCACTTGCCGAACTTGAGCCGCGTCTATTCAGCTTCAACAACCCGATGGGCGCATGCCCCAAATGTGACGGTTTAGGCAATATCAGCTTCTTTGACCCCAAACGTGTAGTGGCTTTCCCTACACTATCTCTTGCCAGTGGCGCGATTAAAGGCTGGGATAAACGCAACCAGTTTTACTTTCAGATGTTGGCTAGTTTGGCTGCGCATTACAGCTTTGACCTCGAAATGGCGTTTGAAGAATTGCCGCAGCATATTCAAGACGTGTTGTTACATGGCAGTGGTCGTGAAGTGATTGCCTTTAAATATTTAAACGAGCGCGGCACATTTTTTGGCAAAACGCATACCTTTGAAGGCATTTTAAATAATCTACAACGGCGTTATCGCGAAAGTGACTCATCTGCCGTGCGTGAGGAACTGGCAAAATACCTCAATAACCAAAGCTGCCCAGAATGTGCAGGCACGCGCTTGCGCGTTGAAGCGCGCCATGTAAAAGTGGGTAATAAGAATATTCATCAAGTGTGCGAAATACCGCTAAAGCAAGCACTTACTTTTTTTGAAAAGTTAGAATTAAAGGGTGCAAAGCTAGCCATTGCCGATAAAATCGTTACCGAGATTCAAAACCGCCTGAAGTTTTTAACCAATGTAGGACTGGAATATCTATCACTCTCCCGTTCTGCCGAAACCCTTTCTGGCGGCGAAGCGCAGCGAATTCGTTTGGCCTCACAGATTGGCAGCGGCTTAACTGGCGTGATGTACGTACTGGACGAGCCCTCAATTGGCTTGCATCAACGTGATAACGATCGCTTATTAGATACACTGAAACGACTGCGCGATATTGGCAACACCGTCATCGTAGTGGAGCATGACCATGATGCAATTTTAGCGGCTGATTATGTGGTGGATATTGGACCAGGCGCAGGGGAGCATGGCGGCCAAATTGTGGCAGAAGGCACGCCTACAGAAATTCAGGCCAATGCAAAATCACTGACTGGCCAATATTTAAGTGGCAAAAAGCAAATTCAATATAGAAAAGCACGTACCAAAGCAGACCCTGCACGCTGGCTAAAACTGAGCAATACCACAGGCAACAATTTAAAAAACGTATCGATTGAAATTCCCGTTGGTTTACTCACCTGCATTACCGGCGTATCTGGTAGCGGCAAATCCACTCTCATCAACGACACTTTATATCGCGTAGTCGCACAGCATCTGTATGGTAACAACGCGGAACCTGCGCCGTTTGGCGAGATAGAGGGTTTGGCGTTTTTCGACAAAGTGGTCGATGTTGATCAAAGCCCAATTGGACGCACGCCGCGTTCTAACCCTGCCACTTATACTGGCTTATTCACGCCGATTCGCGATTTATTCTCTGCGGTACCAGAAAGCCGCGCGCGTGGTTACGGGCCTGGTAGATACTCATTCAACGTAAAAGGTGGCCGCTGCGAAGCCTGCCAAGGCGATGGCGTGATTCGTGTAGAAATGCACTTTTTGCCCGACGTATATGTGCCGTGCGACGTGTGCAAAGGCCAGCGCTACAATCGCGAGACCTTGGAAATTAACTTTAAAGGCAAAAATATCCGTGAAGTATTAGAGATGACGGTAGAACAAGCGCACACATTTTTTAGCGCACAACCTGTCATTTCACGTAAGCTAAAAACTTTACTGGATGTGGGCTTGGGCTACATCACCCTTGGCCAAAGTGCGACCACGCTGAGTGGAGGCGAAGCGCAACGCGTTAAGTTATCGTTAGAATTAAGCAAACGCGATACAGGTAGAACGCTGTATATTTTAGACGAGCCAACCACTGGCCTACACTTTGCCGATATTCAGTTGTTACTTGATGTGATTCATCGCTTGAGAGATGCTGGCAACACCGTCATTATTATTGAGCATAATTTAGATGTGATTAAAACTTCGGATTGGATTATTGACATGGGGCCAGAGGGCGGCGACGGTGGCGGCAAGGTGATTGCTGAAGGCACGCCTGAACAAGTGGCAGAAAATAAAGCGAGTTATACAGGTAAATACCTAAAACCGCTTTTGAATTGATGCGAGAACAAACTGATGCTCTGCAAGCCTTATGGATATTGGCCTCCAGAGCATCGAAATGATTAGTAGTAAAAACTACCTGTAATAAGCATAAGCAAACACGGCCAGCATGGTCAGCACCAGCACAATTTTTATTGCCAGCGCCAACACAAACCCCAACCCAGCGGCAATACCCACTGCGGTTGCTTTGGTAGTGGCTTCTCTAGAAGTGTTTCTATGCGTAATCAGCTCACCAATAATGGCGCCGATGGCAGGCCCAATAATCAAACCAACCATGCCGCCCGCAATGCCCACAACAGCGCCTATGCCAGCACCCCATAATGCATATTTGCTGGCACCCGCTTTTTTGGCGGTTACCACAGAGGCGAAAAAATCCACCGCCCAAGCCATGGCTGCAATAGCACCTATGATGACCATGGTTAAAATACCCACCTGATCAAACCCACCATACCAAGCGGCCAGCAACAAGCCCGCAAACACCAATGGCACGCCTGGCAACATCGGCAACACCGTGCCAGCAATACCAGCCACTACCAACAATACCGCAACAATGATTTGCCAATCCATGACCATTCTCCTTTAATGCTACGGTAGCTCTGCAAAGCGCATGCGTGCTTGAATTGTGGCAGTGCGGCGATTCAAATACCTTGTACTTCTATGCTTATCGTAAAATCTTGGGTTAGGCACCATCGCCGCTAATTTTGCTGACTGCGTTTTACCTAAGCCACCTGCGCTGGTTTTAAAATAATGCCGTGCTGCCGCCTCTGCCCCAAATACGCCGTTGCCCCACTCAATCATATTCAAATAAAGTTCTAAAATGCGGCGTTTAGTCAGCATATTTTCCAGCATCAGCGTAATCACTACTTCTTCTGCCTTGCGCCAAGGCGTCCGGCTACTAGATAAAAATAAATTCTTGGCCAGCTGCTGGCTGATGGTGGAACCTCCCGCTACCAGCTTGCCTTTTTTAAGATTTTTTTCGTAGGCTTTCTCTATACCTTCCCAATCAAAACCTTCGTGGTGTTTAAATTTGCTGTCCTCACTCGCCACCACCGCGCGCTTTAAGTGATTGGATATTTTTTCGTAATCCACCCATTTATGCTTCAGCTCAGCATCGGGATTGGTTTCTTGCATCACCTCTAGGCGATCATTCATAAATTTGGTTGAGCTTGGATTAAATTTAATCCACCAACAAATATGCAAAAACACCCACAGCTGATACAAAATTAAATAGGTAAAAAATAAAACGATGAGTCTTTTAAACAATCCACCAAACCCCATTGGCCTAGCGTTTGGTTTAGAGTTGAGTAACCAGCGGATCATGCGTTGCGCAACTGTGCGATGACTGGCGCGGTTTGTGGTCGCACACCGCGCCAAATATAAAATGCCTCAGCTGCCTGCTCGACTAACATACCTAAACCATCTGATACTTGTGCGCCATTTGCACGCGCTTGCGCCATAAATGGCGTCTCACGACCGTACATCATGTCATAAGCAAGACTATTTTTTGAAAATATGATGTCGGGAATAGGTAATGCAGTATCTGTTAAACCTGCTGAAGTTGCATTGACGATTAAATCGTAAGGCTTTTCAAGAGACTCAAAAGTGCTCGCTCTGGCTTCGCAATCTTGTATCCCCATCGCAAGCTCTAAAGCTCTTTCTGGCGTGCGATTTGCAATCATAATACTTGACGCAACCAATAATGAATTTAAAACTCCGTGAGCTGCTCCACCTGCGCCTAAAATCAATATATGTTTATTCGCAATCGAAAAACCCAGATTTTGTTCAATATCATTGTGCAAACCTACTCCGTCAGTATTATCACCGTGAATTTTTCCATTATTAAGAAAAGTTAGTGTGTTCACTGCACCTGAGCCCGAGCTTATTGCTCGCGCGCTGAGACTGTCGCAAATCTTGTAAGCCTCAAATTTAAATGGCACAGTGACATTTACACCTTTGAATCCTTGCGTGATCAAATCTTTAACCGTTGCTTCAAAACCATCTATAGGCGCAAGAATACGCTCATAGCTAATATCTTGATTAGTTTGTTTGGCAAATGCGGCATGAATCAGAGGAGATTTACTATGAGCTATGGGGTTGCCGATGACGGCATATTTATTGGTCATAGACTAGTTTGACCAAGGCAAGCCAGCATGCTTCCAACCGTTAATTAAGGTACGTTGCTTTTGGGCATTTGCTTCGCCTTCAAAGCCTTCCAACATGTTATAAGCCTTGTAACCCAACCCACCTGCCACCACAGCCGCATTGTGGCTACGACCACCGGTGCGACACATAAAAACGATTGTTTGGTTTTTATCTACTTGTGCCTGCAATTGCGCGGCGAACTCTGGGTTCGCTACCATGTCGGGATAAAATGCCCACTCAATATGAAGGGCGCTCGGAATACGTCCCACTAAATCCAGCTCCGCTTTGCTGCGCACATCCACCAAAGTAAATGACTGTTGTTGCAACACGTCAAACGCTTCTTGTGGGGTAAGCTCACCAGCGTAGGGTAAGCTTTTAGTGACCGCGCGTTCAGATGCTGTGTTTAAAATGTCATTGAGTTTAACCATGACCAGTTCCTTCAAATATTTTTCAATAAATTATAACGCGAATTCAATCTAACAATGTTCAAACGGTGTAAACAGACTTTGCCACAATATGGTGCGTTTTTACGATGAACGCACATTATTTGTGCATGATATATTATCCGATTTTGCTAAGTGAATGACTAAATAACGTTTTTTGCTATTTTTAGCTGGCATAGTTCCTGCTAAAATAGCAAAGTTAAAGTTTTTCGTATTTTAATTAACCTTTTTGCTAACTCTAAGTTTTATCTAATTTTTGACTAATCGTCCAGGAGATTTTTTGATGTCAGTGGCTAAAGTAATGAAAATGGTAAAAGATAACGACATTAAATTTGTCGATTTTCGTTTTACCGATACCCGTGGTAAAGAACAACACGTCACCGTGCCCGTTTCTGCGTTTAATGAAGAAAAATTTACTGAAGGCCATGCATTTGATGGCTCTTCTGTCGCAGGTTGGAAAGGCATTCAAGCCTCTGATATGCAATTGATGCCTGATGCATCAACCGCAAATATCGACCCATTTATGGACGAGCCCACCTTAATTCTAACCTGCGATGTGGTTGACCCAACCGATGGCAAAGGTTATGACCGTGACCCACGTAGCCTAGCAAAGCGTGCTGAGGCCTACTTAAAAGCCACTGGCCTTGGTGACACTGCATACTTTGGCCCAGAACCAGAATTCTTTATCTTTGACTCTATCAATTGGTCTGTAGACATGAGCGGTAGCTCAGTAAAGATTAACTCTGAAGAAGCCGCATGGTCATCTGCTGAGAAATTTGAGGGTGGTAATACGGGTCATCGCCCTGGCATTAAAGGTGGTTACTTCCCAGTGCCTCCAGTCGATTCATTGCAAGATGTGCGTTCGGCGATGTGTATGACCTTAGAGGCGATGGGCGTGCCAGTTGAAGTGCATCACCATGAAGTAGCTACTGCAGGCCAATGTGAAATTGGTACTAAATTTACCACACTCACACAACGCGCTGACTGGACACAAATCTTAAAATATGTGGTGTTAAATACTGCGCATGCTTATGGTAAAACAGCTACCTTTATGCCTAAACCAATGTTTGGCGATAACGGCTCTGGTATGCACGTACACCAATCTGTATGGAAAGATGGTAAAAATTTGTTTGCAGGTGACGGCTATGCTGGCTTGAGTGATTTTGCTTTGTATTACATCGGCGGCATTATTAAACATGCGCGCGCATTAAATGCGATTACCAACCCTGGCACAAACTCATACAAACGCTTAGTGCCACATTACGAAGCGCCAGTGAAGTTAGCTTACTCCGCTAAAAACCGCTCAGCAGCGATTCGTATCCCGTTTGTTCACGGCGAAAAGGCACGTCGCGTTGAAGCACGCTTCCCAGACCCTATCGCTAACCCGTACTTGGCTTTCTCAGCCTTATTGATGGCTGGTTTGGATGGCGTACAAAACAAAATTCATCCAGGCGAGCCTGCTACTAAAGACTTGTACCATCTTCCACCAGAAGAAGATGCATTGATTCCAACCGTATGTTCTTCATTAGAGCAAGCATTGGAATATTTAGACAGTGACCGCGAGTTCTTGACCCGTGGCGGTGTGTTTACTGATGACTGGATTAATAGCTATATTGACCTGAAAATGGAAGAAGTTACAAAAATTCGTCAAACTCCGCATCCAGTTGAATTCAGCATGTATTATAGTTGCTAAATTAAATTGCACCAAAGTAGAGCGGCTTAGCCAGCGCTATTTTTCAAAAGGCAGCTTAGGCTGCCTTTTGTATTTCTAGCTTGTTGCAACTTTTGCACTTATGCCTTTTCAAACTATATCAGTCAACCAAAATAGCCAATACTTCGTTGCATACTATAACAGTCTCATCTAAACTATTGCCATGATTAAACATTTTACTTTTTTTAGCATTTTATCGGTGGCGTTTTTAATGCCGCAATTTGCCTTCGCCGAGATTTATAAACACGTCGATGCGGATGGCCGTATTACCTATTCTAACGTCAAAATCAAAGGTGCAAAAAAACTGGCCTTAGAGCCTGCAGACACCAATTTTGGCACAGGTTCTAACAGTGAAGGTGGAAGTGCCAAACGTTCTCCAGCAGCGCGAACAGCAACGCCAGCGAACTTTCCAAAGGTGGACGCTGATCAACAGAGCCAGCGGGATAGTAAACGTAAAGAAATACTACAGGGTGAATTAAATGCCGAGAAGGTAGCGCTAGAAGAGGCCAAAAAAGCCTATGCCGAGGGTGCGGCTAAACCGGAAGTTTATAGAACTAAAGATGGAAAAATCTTTAGAAACGTGCCTAAATTTGAAGAGAAAATGAAATCGCTACAGGCAGATGTAGATGCCCATCAGCGCAATATTGAGTTATTAGAAAAAGAAATGACTAATATTAACTAAGTTAGGCTACCACTGTTTTATTGTCCATACGCCAGCTTAAAAGCTGGCTTATCTTTTGCTTAAGCCTTTAAGTGTGCAACAAGCAAGTTCCTAATTGCTATACTCTAAAAAATGAAACTAAGCTTCAGTTATGGTTAAAAACATACCGTCCGATTACACCGGTCTAGAACATCTCGCCACGGCAACGATGTTACTTAACCAAGCCAATCAAATTATCTATGCCAACCCTAGCGCAGAAATTTTATTCGCTATCAGTGCTACTAAAATTCACGGCAGCCATATCTCTGAAGTTTTTTTACACAGTGAAATTTTGCAAATTGCCATTGAAAATGCAGTTAAAAATGACAGCCCATATAG
Organism: Methylotenera sp.; assembly: GCA_036675645.1. Classification (GTDB taxonomy): domain Bacteria; phylum Pseudomonadota; class Gammaproteobacteria; order Burkholderiales; family Methylophilaceae; genus Methylotenera_A. The sequence goes on from JAKFEP010000060.1 coordinate 26,646, forward strand.
AGAGCATGAGTTTGCCATTACCACCGTTCGCCAGCAATCATTTGCGGTCACTTGCACAGTAACGCCTGTGAATATTGGAGATGCAAAACTACTAATAGAGTTTCAACAGATGGATCAGCAATTACGTATTGCTCGCGAAGAACGCATGCTGATTCAGCAGCAAGCTAATTCTGAGTTACTACGCAACCTTGCACATGAGATTCGTAACCCATTGGGTGGCTTGCGTGGCGCAGCACAACTGCTTGAGCACGAGTTGCCACAACCCAATTTACGCGAATATACGCAAGTGATTATCAAAGAAGCTGATAGGCTGCAGAGCTTGATGGACAGACTGCTGGTGCCGCACCGCGTTCCGAAATACGAGCCGACCAATATCCACGAAGTGCTAGAGCGTGTACGCAGTTTATTGTTAGCAGAATCTCCAAACAATATTAAAGTACGTCGCGATTATGACACCAGTTTACCCGACCTAATTGGCGATCGGGAAAAGCTTATTCAAACCGTGCTGAATATTGCACGTAACGCAGTGCAGGCGATGCAGGCAAATGGCACGCAACATGCTGAGGTTGTGTTAAGAACACGCGCAGAGCGCCAAGTAACGCTTGCCAGAAAGCGGTATCGTGTCGCCATTAAGTTGCAGATTAGTGATAATGGGCCTGGAATTCCTGTGGATATCCGCGATAAAATATTCTACCCATTGGTATCAGGGCGCGAGGGCGGAAGCGGCTTAGGGCTTGCCTTAGCACAAACCTTTATTACCCAGCATCACGGCATGATAGATTGCGAAAGCCAGCCTGGTAATACTACATTCACTATTTTGCTGCCTGTAGAAAGCAGCGTGATAAAACATGCCATTATTCAACAATAGCGTTTTCTGTCTTACCAAGCCTGATTGGCATGAATTATTGATTATGATTACGCATCAAATCCATAATGGCAATGAATTAACATTGAACAAATTATTATTAACGAGAGCATGATGAAACCAATTTGGATTTTAGACGACGATAAATCAATCCGCTGGGTGTTTGAAAAAGCCTTGGCACGCACCGATTTAGAGTTTAAGACATTTTCATCGGTGGCAGAAGCGCTCAATGCTTTAAATCACGAGCAACCGCAAGTAGTGGTAAGCGATATTCGCATGCCAAATGGTTCTGGCTTAGATTTCTTGGCCGAAATTAAGCAAAAATATCCAGATATTCCTGTCATCATCATGACGGCATACTCCGACCTTGAAAGCGCCGTAGCTGCGTTTCAAGGAGGTGCTTTTGAATATTTAGCCAAGCCTTTCGACGTCGATCAAGCCATAGACGTCATTAAGCGCGCGGTGGAAGAAAGCATGCGTCAGGCAGTGGACAATGTTGCTTTAGAAGAAACTCCTGAAATTATTGGTCAAGCGCCCGCTATGCAAGAGGTGTTTCGTGCCATTGGTAGATTGAGCCGTTCGCACGCCACCGTACTGATTAATGGTGAATCGGGAAGCGGTAAAGAGCTGGTCGCTAGTGCGCTACATAAACACAGTCCGCGCGCAGAAAAGCCTTTTATCGCTCTCAATACCGCTGCCATTCCAAAAGACTTGTTAGAATCCGAACT
>JAKFEP010000084.1:0-28132 GCA_036675645.1 Methylotenera sp.
AACAAAACGCCCTGCGGTGCTTATTGGCAAAGATACACGTATTTCAGGCTACATGTTTGAGGCCGCGCTAGAAGCAGGCTTATCTGCGGCAGGTGTCGATGTGTTGCTGGTAGGCCCAATGCCAACGCCAGCGGTGGCCTACCTGACACGCGCTCTCCGCGCGCAAGCAGGCATTGTTATTTCTGCTTCACACAACCCTTATTATGATAACGGTATCAAGTTTTTCTCGGCCGAAGGTGCAAAATTGCCGGATGCGATTGAGCATGCGATTGAAGCGGAGCTAGATAAGCCGATGCAAGTGATGGAATCAGCCAAGTTGGGCAAAGCGCGACGTATTGATGACGCAGCTGGCCGTTATGTGGAGTTTTGTAAGAGTACATTCCCCAGTAATTTAGACCTGCGTGGCTTAAAGATTGTGCTAGATTGCGCCCATGGCGCTACCTACCACGTTGCGCCTGATGTGTTTCATGAGTTGGGGGCCGAGATTGTTGCCATCGGCAATAAGCCAGATGGTTTGAATATTAACGAGCAAGTCGGTTCTACCCATCCGCAAGCTTTACAAAAAGCCGTGGTGGAACATCAAGCTGATTTAGGTATCGCATTTGATGGCGACGGTGATCGCGTGATGATGGTTGATGCTGCAGGCGACCTGCTAGATGGCGACCAATTGCTCTATATCATTGCACTGGGTTTGTATGCCAAAGGCAAGTTAAAAGGCGGCGTAGCGGGCACGCTCATGACCAACTTAGCGTTAGAGCACGCGCTGCAAAAACACCAGATTCCTTTTGCGCGCGCCAACGTCGGTGACAGGTATGTGCTGGAACTGTTGAATGAAAAAAATTGGAAATTAGGTGGCGAAAATTCCGGGCATATTCTCACCCTGGATAAACACACCAGTGGCGATGCGATTATTGCCGCATTGCAAGTGCTGCATGCATTAAAACAAAGCGGTAAAACGCTCACCCAAATGCGTACAGAACTGGTGCTATATCCGCAAGTGCTAATAAACGTGACTTACCAGTCTAAAGAAAACCAAGCAAAGTTAGACTTAAATATGCCACAACTCCAAAATGCAGTTAAAAGCGCTGAGGCAAAGTTAAATGGGACAGGCCGTGTATTGCTGCGCGCATCAGGCACTGAACCAAAAATCCGTGTGATGGTAGAAGGCCAAGATGCAAAGCTGGTGCAAAAATTGGCAGAAGAAATTGCGGAAGTCGTAAAAAAAGTGACAGACTAAAAAATGAATTTAAAGACTATTGAGATTAAAGCTTTTGTACCAGCAAAAGATTTCGAATTATCGAAACAGTTTTATCAGGAGATGGGGTTTGTATTGGCATCAGAAGGCGGTGGAGTTGCATATTTTCATCATCAAAATGTGAGTTTTTTATTACAAGATTTTTATGTAAAAGAGTTTGCCGAAAACTTGATGATGCATTTGTTGGTGGAAGATGTAGAGGCGTGGTGGAATAAAATCCAAGATGCGAAAATTGCAACGCAATATGGCGTTAATGTTGGCGCTATAGAGCAGCAGACATGGGGCATGCGGGACTTTGTTATGGCCGATCCTAGCGGCGTACTTTGGAGAATCGGTGAAAATACAGAGTGAAAAGAGTATGGTTTGAAAAACTTCCAAACTCGGGCTGGTGCAAAGTAGCCGCGGATGTTGTGGCCAAACCTTTTTGACTCACGCCAAACTACTGACACTACACGACACGACACGACACGACACGACAGGTCTGGCAGAGTCTCTCGTCATTACACTTCTTATCTGCTCTTCAAATGCACTGTTTTAAAACATTTAACTGCAAGTAAAGATGTCATCATTCAGTCAAATTTAATCATTAAACTGCTCTGCAAGCCAATATCTAAAAGGCGTTTGCTGTAGATTTGGCGATTAAATTTAAACTGGCACGACTTATGCACGTTTATAGTTGTTGCATGTTAAAGGCGCAATTAATGAAGATGACGAGTACTAGGACAGAGGCAACGGTTGATTATTTGGTTGCCAGCGATTTTGACCAAACCTTGAGTTTTAATGATTCTGGCCATGTATTGGCCGAGATGTTAGGAATAAATAATTTTGAAGATAAAGTCGCTGGATTAGCCCGCACAAATCTAGTGAAGCAAGGCGCTGAGCTGGCCTATTTGCTACGCCATGACCCTGCGTTTCGCGGCGTTAGACGTGAGCACTTGGTAGAGGCCGGCAAATGCGTAAGGCTTAAAGACAATGTGAAGCTGCTCACCGAGATCTTGAGCGCAGGCATAGATGGCTACCGCTTTGATTTTTATGTGATTTCAGCTGGGCCTGCGCTGGTGGTGCGCTCTGCGTTAGAAAATATAGTACCGCCCGAACATATATTTGGCTCCGAATTAGAATTTGATATTGATACGGGCGAGATTTGTGCGATTAACCATGTGCCGGCTGGTAATGGCAAAGTTGCGGTATTGGAAACCATTGAGCAAAAATTACAAATGAGCTCCGACCGGGTCATTTATATAGGCGATGGCAGCTCCGACCTATATGTGATGCACGATGTGAATAGCCGCGATGGGCATACTATTGCAGTATCTGAAACCAAGTCTATCGGCCGCATAGCTAACAGAACGGTGTTAAGTGACAACGCAGTAAGTGTGCTGGTGCCGATTTTGGAAGATGTATTAAAGTGGGATTCGGTGCAAATTCGTGAGTTGTTTAATATGCATGGCTTGGCGTTGCAAGATTGGGATAAGATACATACCGACTGGATTGCTTTTCATAACTAAAAATGCACAACGACTGCGCTCGATAATACTTCGTTAAAAAATGGCTCAAAATCCTCACATATAACCCATATGCTCTGGTTTTTCGCCAATTTTTGCCTCGTCGTCTTATCATCGCTCGCCATGTTGTGCAAAGGGCGTTATTAAATTTTTTTGAAAATTAAAACATGAATACTATCGATTTTATTGGCTATTTCTCGGCATTTTTAACCACGTTTGCCTTTGTGCCGCAGGCGTATCATTCATGGAAAACGCGTGATTTATCAGGCATTTCTCTGCCTATGTACAGCTTGTTTACCGCTGGGGTATTGGGCTGGATTATCTATGGATTTAATATTGGCAGTTGGCCGTTGCTGCTAGCTAACATCGTCACGTTATTGCTGGCGTGCATGGTGCTAGCCTTAAAATTAAAACATAAAAGTAAAAGCATAGAGACCAATTAAACCATTACAAAAATACCGCCCTCTACCCCTTATGGATATTGGCTGTAGGGAACATGCCAATTGAAGCTCTAGTTTAGATTCGTGGCAGAGAACAGTATAAAACGTTATTTATCAGCTTATTTATCAGTAAGTTAGTCACAAAAACTTCATCTAGCCTCAATCAAACTGTCATCTTTCGCATGCAAACTCGCCTCATGAACAACTGCGGGTACAAAAAATGCGCATGAACCAAATGCTAAATAGGATGCAGGCGTGGGATAGCGCACTGTGTGTGTCGGTAAGCCATACCAGTCAATATCGCATGATTCGAGCCTGGTTCCGTATCATCAGCCGCTTGGGCGACGGCATATTCTGGTATGGGCTGATGCTGGGCATTTTGGCATTACAGCAGGGCGCAGGTGTTATGCCCGTGCTGCACATGCTGGCGGCTGGGCTGACTGGTACGCTCATTTATAAATGGTTAAAACACAAGACGCATCGCCCGCGGCCTTATCAAGTGCATCAAGATGTATTTGTCACAGGCAAGCCGCTCGATCGTTTTAGCTTCCCCTCTGGGCATACCTTACATGCAGTAGCGTTTGGTTTGGTGGCCCTTTTTTATTTCCCGTTGCTAGCCGTGATATTGATTCCTTTTATCGTGATGGTTGCAATGTCGCGCGTGATTCTTGGCTTGCATTATCCTAGTGATGTATTGGCTGGCGCAGCGATTGGCTATTTAATTGCCGCTGTTTCAATTAATTTAGCCATATACCTTACTTGAATTTCTTGGCTTAAATTTGTTGATTTAACCTCAAACTAAACCCCGCTGCTAGCTGTAATTTTTTGGTGGGCGTGATAATAATCAACCGGGTTTAGCATGTGTAAACGCAAATCCCCCAAACATTGCTCGCGCCAGTCAATTAACTCTGTCACATTCAAATGCGTCAGTTCTGGCTCCCAATTTGGGCGCTTGCCATGCAGCGCATAGTGAAAATGACTTAAAGCGTGCTCGGTTTTGCCTAAGTAATAATTAAGGTTTTTAATAAATTCCACATCGTTTATTTTCAGCAGCCATAACAGCATGGACGAAAGCTTGCTGGTGCGCAGCAATTGATCTAAAAAAGCCAAACGATTTAAATTGGCTTTGGTTGTTTCAGGCGATACCTTAAAAACAGGCGCCACAAACTCTGTGAGCAGCGTTAAATGCTGCCGAATAAGCTGGTGCGGCGTGTGGTTGAGCTGCTTGGCCACATAGGCGTCCATCGCCCACTCTGATGCAAGATGCGTCAATATGTTTTTATTTTCCCATTTGGCTTCATGCGCAGGTACAAAGTGATTGTGCGCAATCACATCTACAAATAGATGGCTGGTATAGCCCACAGCAATAGCGATTTCTTGCTCGGTGCGCGCAGCGGCCAACATATGCTCTGAAATGCGCCATTGGTGCGTTGTATTAAAGGCTTTTGATACAATGGCCAAATCGGGCAAGCAGGCACCTGCCAACACCAGCTTAGGGAATTTTTCTACGGCCTGTTGAATTTTTGAGTGAAGCTGCTTATTACCCACTAATGGCACTGCCAGCAGCAGATATTGCGAAAAATAGATATGCGTATACAAGCCCCATGCATTGGCATCTAAGGCATAAAGGCTGAGAGGAATAGCCCAGGCAAGTTTTCTAAAGTAAGGTATTTTCATGTAGCGCATTATTGAAGTGCACTATGAACGTAGTGTGATTTATTGATGACATTTTCATGAAAAATTTATGCATAACCTTCACATAAATGTCATATTCAAAAGTTAGTATCTATTTAATGTTTAAAAAGATCTAACTTTATGAATATATTACTGATTTCAGATGTTTACTTTCCACGGGTGAATGGGGTCTCTACCTCAATTCGTACCTTTAGCGAGCAATTGCAAAAATTAGGTCACAGCGTGCATTTAATTGCGCCGGATTATGGTATTGCGACTGAAGATGAGGCATGGATTACCCGGGTGCCAGCGCGCAACATTTTCTTTGACCCAGAAGATAAACTGATGAAATATGGTGAGGTGTTACGTTTAATACCAATCCTAAAAAGCAAAAAATTTGATTTAGTGCATATCCACACGCCATTTATTGCGCATTTTACAGGCTTAAAAATTGCCAAACATTTAGCATTGCCAGTGCTGGAAACCTACCATACTTTTTTTGAGGACTATTTGCATCATTATTTACCATGGATACCCAAAGGCGTGGCAAAAAGTCTGGCTAGATTCATATCCAAAAAACAGTGTAATCAGTTAGATGCATTGATAGCGCCGTCTAAGCCCATGCTAGACGCACTTCGCAGCTATGGCGTAACTGCGCCAGCCGAGGTAATTGCAACTGGTTTACAGGCGAGCAGTTTTGTCGAGGTAGATGGTGACAGGTTTAGAATTAAGTATCAAATTCCACTGGATAAGCAGATGCTGTTATATGTGGGGCGTGTCGCGCATGAAAAAAATATTGGCTTGCTCATTAGGGTGGTGAAATTGTTAGCACTGCAACAGCCAGACGTGCTATTGGTGATTACTGGTGAAGGCCCAGCAGAGCAAAGTTTGCATCAGCAAGTGCAACGGTTGGGCATCGAAAAACATGTGCAGTTTATTGGCTATTTAGATCGTAACACCGAGCTCAATGCCTGCTACAAAGCGGCTGATATTTTTGTATTTGCTTCAAAAAGTGAAACGCAAGGCTTAGTATTGTTGGAGGCAATGGCGCAAGGCACGCCCGTGGTGGCCATTGCTGAACTGGGTACCGCATCTATACTGGTTGAAGGGCAAGGTGCGCATATCAGCACAGAGGATGAGACTGTGTTTGCGCAAAAAATTAACGACTTGCTTGGCAACACGCTGGCGCGAAATATATTAGGTGATGCAGGCAGAGCCTATGCACTAAAGTATTGGTCTGCAAGTGCGAAAGCAGACGAGATGCTTAATTTTTACCGGGCCTTACAAGCTAAGCATGATTTAAATAGGGTTAAACAAGCGGCAGAATTAATGCCGCTCAAAAAAACCGATATAAAGCAGCCTACATAATAAACTTACATAAAATTGCGGCCAAAATAATAGGCGGTCGCTGCAATCAAGCCAGAGCATGGAATAGTCAGCACCCACGCCCACACAATACGTGAAGCCAAGCCCCAGCGCACTGCGGAAACACGGCGTGACATGCCCACGCCAACAATGGCGCCCGTGATAGTGTGTGTAGTCGAAACAGGGATGCCGAGCCATGTCGCTAGAAACAGTGCAATCGCGCCAGACGTCTGGGCGCAAAACGCACCGCTGGGGCGAATGCGCGTAATGCCCATGCCCATGGTGCGTACAATACGCCAGCCACCAAATAGTGTGCCCATTGCCATGGCTAAGTGGCAAGCAATAATCACCCAAAATTGAATATCGAAGCCTTGTTGGTAGCCATTCGCGACTAATAGCACCGTGATAATGCCCATGGTTTTTTGTGCATCATTGCCGCCGTGTCCAAGGCTGTAAAGTGAGGATGACACAAACTGTAGTTTGTTAAATACGCGTTCGGTCGGGTAAGGAGAGCGTTTTTCAACTATCCACAACACCAACACCATTAACAACAACGCCACCAACATGCCAAACATCGGTGAAATAATAATAAACACAGAAGTTTTAATGAGGCCGCCGGCAATAATGGCACTGGTGCCGCCTTTGGCCACCCCAGCTCCCACTAAGCCACCCACCAATGCGTGAGAGGATGAGGACGGAATGCCGAGCCACCAAGTGATGATATTCCAAGTAATCGCACCACAGAGCGCGCCAAATATCACGGCATTGTTGACGATGTCTGGGTCAATCAAGCCTTTACCAACCATCTTGGCAACTGCAGTTCCAAATACTAAAAATGCGATAAAGTTAAAAAATGCCGCCCACATCACCGCTGCTTGTGGTGTGAGCAGGCGTGTAGAAACCATTAAAGCGATTGAGTTTGCTGCATCGTGAAAGCCATTCATAAAATCGAATATGAGGGCAACTACCACGAGCAACGCCATAATGACTATTGCTTGTTCCATGAATTAAGCCCCTTAAATGCGCTCTAGCACGACGCCATGAATCACATCAGCTACATCTTCGCAGCTATCCACTGCGTCTTCAAACAAGTCGTACAACTCGCGTGAGCGTATCAGCGTACGCGCGTCAGTTTCTTCTCTAAACAGGCGCTGCATGCCAGCGCGCATCACGTGATCTGCTTCGCCCTCTATGGCGCTAATTTCCTCGCAATTACGTAAAATACGTGCAGCGTCTTTCATGTCAGACAACATGTGCACGGTTTCACGTACTTTTTCAGATGCACGCAATAAAATCTGTCCCAGTGCGACCATTTCTGGGGTAAAGCTGCTGTGACCATAAATTTTTGCACTTTGTGGAATATCTTCCATGTAATCAATAATGTCGTCTAGCGCCATGGCTAATTCGCGAATCTCGCGTCTATCGAATGGGGTAATAAATGTTTTGTGCAGTGAGAGTAAAATTTCCTTGGTATATTCATCTGCCTCGGATTCAATCGCCCTGATTTCTGCAAAATGTTGTTCAAATTTATCTTCATCACTGACCGCAGCCATCATGGCGAGCACTTTAGATGCACGCACTGCACAATCAGCAAGGTTGTTAAATAAGATGAAATAATTATCACTTTTTGGCGTGATAGAGCCCATTAAGCGTGAAAAAAAGCCGCTTGCCATGTTGTTTCTCCCAATTTTAGTTTGTTTTCAACTACATTTATAATAAGCGTAAGTTTAACTTCTTACACTCATGACCGCGAGCTTAAATCAAAGAAAATATGACAAAAATATGACAAATAATTTAAAAAACACACTCAAGGTTCAAGTAATCAGCGAGTTTATCGGCACAGCCTTATTGCTGGCAGTGATCACTGGTTCAGGCATCATGGGCGAAAGCTTAGCCGCGGGCAACGTTGCTTTAGCTTTGTTGGGCAACAGTATTGCAACTGGCTGTGGCTTGTATGTGCTGATTTCACTGCTGGCACCAATTTCTGGTGCACATTTTAATCCAGTGGTCAGCTTGATGTTTTGGCGCATGGGCACATTGGATTTACGCATGCTTATTGTTTATTTATGTGCACAATTCTCAGGTGCTATTGCAGGCGTTTGGTTAACGCATCTCATGTTTGGCTTACCGATTCTGCAACAATCGGATAATGCTAGAACTGGCGTGGGCATCTGGGCTAGCGAGCTGGTTTCTACTTTGGTCTTGTTGGGCGTGATTTATTTAGGCGTTCAAGTCGCGAAAGATAAAATAGCCATGCTGGTCGCCTTGACGGTGACAGGTGGTTACTGGTTTACATCCTCTACGTTTTTTGCCAATCCCGCCGTCACTATCGCTAGAAATTTAAGTAATACATTTGTCGGCATTGCACCTGCGGATGTGTTGGGGTTTATTGCAGCACAATTGCTGGCAGCATTCATCATCATTTTTATTGTAAGAAAGTTAAAAAAGCATGAGTAAAGTGACTATTTATCATAATCCGGCCTGCGTAACTATTTATCACAACCCGGCCTGCGGCACATCGCGCAATACCTTGGCGATGATACGCGCCAGCGGTGCAGAGATTGAGGTGATTGAGTATTTAAAAACGCCTCCTACACGGGAGAAATTAACTGAATTGATCGCCAATATTGGAGAGGGTTGCAGGGCATTATTGAGAAAGAAGGGTGCGCCATACGACGAGCTTGGCTTGGATGACGCAAGTTTGAGTGATAATGCGTTGATAGATGCCATGCTGGCGCATCCCATACTTATTAATCGGCCGATTGTGGTCACAAGCAAGGGCGCAAAACTTTGCCGCCCAAGTGAGGTGGTGTTAGAGATTTTAGGAAACCCGCATATCGGCGACTTTGTAAAAGAGGATGGTGAAATTGTGAAGGCAGGCCAGGGCTTAAAAGCGCTATAATGACGCTTTAAAATTAAGCCCAAGTTAAAGAATTAAGTCACTATGGAAGCCGAACAACTCAACCAAATTGCCAATCGCCTGACCGATTTAAATGCGCGTCACCTTGCGCTTAGGGGGTATCTTTGACTTTGACAATAAAGCGCAAAAATTAGAAGAAGTAAACGGCCTGCTAGAAGACCCAAAAGTGTGGGATAACGCCGAAAAGGCGCAAAAATTAGGTAAAGAAAAGCGCGCACTAGAGCTAGTGGTTCTCAATATGCAAAGCTTAGAGGTGGGCATCAAAGATAGCCAAGAGCTGTTTGACATGGCGCGCGAAGAGAACGACGACGAAACATTGTTAAGCGTGGAGGCTGACAGCCTAGAAATTGAAACAAAAATCGCCGACATGGAATTTAAGCGCATGTTCTCTGGCGAGTTAGATGGCGCCAATTGTTTTATCGAATTTCAATCGGGTAGTGGCGGTACTGAAGCGCAAGATTGGTGCAATATGCTGCTGCGCATGTATTTGCGCTATTGTGAGCGTAAAGGCTTTAAAGTCGAAGTGTTAGAGCTTTCTGACGGCGATGTGGCCGGCATTAAAGGTGCTAGCGTTAAGGTCAATGGCGATTATGCTTACGGAACGCTACGCACCGAAAATGGCGTGCACCGTTTAGTGCGTAAATCCCCATTCGACAGCAACGCTAAACGCCATACTTCTTTTGCCAGCGTGCAGATATTTCCTGAAGTAGATGATTCGATTCAAATTGACATTAACCCTGCTGATTTGCGAATTGATACCTATCGCGCCAGCGGTGCAGGCGGCCAGCACATTAACAAGACCGATTCTGCCGTACGTATAACCCATTTGCCCACCAATGTAGTCGTGCAATGCCAAAATGACCGTAGCCAGCACCGCAACCGCGAAGAGGCTATGAACATGCTGAAAGGTGCGTTATACAATTTGGAACTGAACAAGCGCAATGCCGACAAACAAGCGATAGAAGATGCCAAAACAGACATTGGCTGGGGCCATCAAATCCGGTCTTATGTCTTGGATCAAGGCCGTATTAAAGATTTACGTACCAATGTGGAGATAGGTAATACGCAAGGCGTTTTGGATGGTGACCTTGATCCATTTATACAAGAGAGTTTGAAACAGGGAGTTTAAGCGTGAGCGAGCAAGAAAATACATTACCTATTGACGAAAACCAAGTTGATGAAAATCATGTGATTGCGGAACGGCGCGAGAAATTAAAAGTGCTACGCGATGCGGCAAAGGCCAGCAATAGTGCAGCTTTTCCGAATGATTTTAAACCAAAAGATAAAGCGGATAATCTACAAAAAATCTATGCTGAGCAAGATAAAGAAACGCTAGATCCGCAAAGCATTCCTGCCACTGTGGCGGGTCGCATGGTGTTAAAACGAGTGATGGGTAAAGCCAGCTTTGCTACTATTCAAGATGGCAGTGGCGAGCATGCGGGTGCGCGTATTCAGCTATATGTAGCGCGCGACGAGATTGGCGAAGCGCTGTACGAAAGCTTTAAACATTGGGATTTAGGCGATATTTTGGGCGCCACTGGCCGCTTGTTTAAAACCAAAACCGGTGAGTTGTCAATTCATGTCAGCGAGATTAAGTTACTCACCAAATCGCTGCGCCCATTGCCAGAAAAATATCATGGCTTGAGCGATCAAGAGACTAAATATAGACAAAGATATGTTGATTTAATTACCAGTGAAGAAGCTCGCGCCACCTTTATTGCCCGTAGTAAAGTAGTGTCGGCCATTCGCGACTTTATGATTAAAAATGAGTTTTTAGAAGTGGAAACCCCGATGCTGCACCCTATTCCAGGTGGTGCATCGGCCAAGCCGTTTATGACGCATCACAACGCGCTTGATATGCAAATGTTTATGCGTATTGCGCCAGAGTTGTACCTGAAAAGATTGATTGTAGGTGGCTTTCAGCGCGTGTTTGAGATGAACCGCAACTTTAGAAATGAAGGGTTAAGCGTTCGGCATAACCCAGAATTTACCATGATGGAATTTTATGCGGCTTATACTGATTATCACTGGTTAATGGATTTTACCGAGGCCACTATTCGTGCAGCAGCCATTGCTGCGCGTGGCACTGCGGTGCTAAGTTATGACGGTAAAGAGGTCGATTTAAGCAAGCCATTTGAACGTCTTACCATCATTGGCGCGATACAAAAATATGCGCCGCGATACACCTTAGAGCAATTAAATGATGCTGTATTCCTGCGCGCTGAAATTTTAAAGCTCGGTGCAAAACCATTTGACCACGCCGGCTTGGGCGCATTGCAATTGACACTGTTTGAAGAAACAGCTGAAAGCCAATTATGGCATCCGACTTATATTATTGATTACCCGGTAGAGGTTTCGCCGCTTGCGCGTGCCAGCGACAAAAACCCGGAAATCACCGAACGCTTTGAGCTGTTTATCACTGGGCGTGAAGTGGCCAATGGTTTTAGTGAGTTAAACGATGCAGAAGACCAAGCCGCGCGCTTTACTGCACAGATGAAAGCCAAAGAAGCGGGCGATGCAGAGGCGATGTATTACGATGCCGATTTTATTCGCGCATTAGAATATGGCATGCCACCAACCGGTGGCTGTGGCATTGGCATTGACCGTTTGGTGATGTTGATTACCGACAGCCCAAGTATTCGTGATGTGATTCTGTTTCCGCACATGCGTCCTGAAGCTTAATTAGTTTTATATATCTGTTTATAAAAAACCACCTAGCAATAGGTGGTTTTTTATTATTTGTCACAATACTGTCATATTTTCTTTTTATTATTTGCTTAAGTTAAGTAAATCAATTTAAGTAAATAAAGGAAAAATGATGATGTTAAAGAGTTTAGGTATTGCAGCATTAGTTGCTACAGCATTCACTAGTGGCCTAGTAGAAGCCGCTGATAAAATTATTAAGATTGATGGCTCTAGCACGGTGTATCCAATTACCGAAGCTGTTGCTGAAGAATTTCAAAAATCACAAAAAATTAAAGTCACAGTGGGTGAATCTGGTACAGGAAGTGGTTTCAAAAAATTCTGCCGCGGTGAGACTGACGTTTCAAATGCATCACGCCCAATTTCACAAAAAGAAATCGATGCATGTAAAGAAGCAGGTATTCAATTTATCGAGCTTCCAATTGCTTTCGATGCTTTGACTGTTGTGGTTAACGACAAAAATGATTGGGTTAAAAGTATTACCGTTGAAGAGCTGAAAAAAATATGGGGTCCAGGCTCTAGCGTTAAAAATTGGAAACAAGTGAACCCAGCTTACCCTGACAAAAAATTAGGTTTATATGGTCCAGGCACAGCTTCTGGTACGTTTGATTATTTTAGTGAAGCGATTAACGGCAAATCTAAAGCGCACCGTACTGATTACACACCATCAGAAGATGATAACGTATTAGTAAAAGGTGTAACGGGCGACACGGGCGGTATGGCATATTTTGGTATGGCGTACTACGAAGAAAATAAAGACAAATTGCGCGCAATCCCAGTCGCAGTTAAAGCAGGCTCACCAGCTGTGTTACCTTCTGTAAAAACCGTGGAAGACGGTACTTACCAACCACTTGCACGCCCTATCTTTATCTATGTGAATGCGACAGCCGCAGCATTTAAGCCGGAAGTTAAAGCATTCATCAATTTCTATCTAGACAATGCCCCGGAACTGGTTAAAGAAGTGAAATACGTACCATTGCCACCTGAAGATTACGCAGCAGTTAAAGCGCATTTTAAAGCAAACAAACCAGGCACAGGCTTTGGTGGAAAAAATGAAGTAGGTATTAAAGTTGGTGATTTGTTAAGCAGAATTAAATAAGTCTTATAAGAAAAGGAGCGTTTAAATCGCTCCTTTTTCTCGTTCAGCATAATCAATCTAAACAATACACGCGATATTTTTCAGCTACAATAAAAGAGTCTCATCACCATGAATACGGCTACTCAAATGCTTAATCAACCTTTAGGTTTAACTATTAGCCCGCGCTTGGCTAAAAATATACGCAGAAATATTAAAGAGCGCATTATTGAATTTATATTAATGTTGGCCGCATTGTCAGCAGTGTTCACCACATTGTCAATTGTGGCTATTTTGTTGTATGAGTCTTTAAGTTTTTTTAAAACTGTTTCGTTAGTAGATTTTTTTACTGATACACAATGGACACCACTATTCGAGGATGCGCACTATGGTATTTTGCCATTAGTGTCTGGCACGCTGACCACCTCTGCTGTTGCGCTTGCCGTAGCGATTCCGATTGGTACGATTAGTGCTATTTATCTCTCAGAGTTTGCCTCACACAAAACACGCGAAATTGTTAAGCCTCTTTTGGAATTGTTGGTAGGCGTTCCTACCATTGTATTTGGCTATTTCGCCTTACTGTTTTTAACCCCTATTTTGCAAAAGATTTTTCCAGAGTTACCTGGCTTTAACATGTTGAGCGCGGGTATTGTCATGGGTATCATGATTGTGCCTTACATTGCATCTTTGGCTGAAGACGCCATGCGGGCAGTGCCAATGAGTATGCGCGAGGGTAGTTATGCCATGGGCGCAACGCGCTTTCAAACCGCCACACGAGTCGTAACCCCCGCGGCTATTTCAGGTATCGTTGCAGCCTATATTTTAGGCATCTCACGTGCAGTGGGCGAGACGATGGTGGTGGCGGTGGCCGCAGGTCAGCAGCCAATTGTCAGCTTTAACCCAATGGAAAGCGCAGCCACCATTACCGCCTATATTGTGCAAGTGGCACTCGGTGATTTGCCGCATGGCAGTATTGGCTATCAAAGTATTTTTGCTGCTGGCTTGGTGCTGATGGGAATCACCTTATGCTTCAATATCATCGGCCATGTAATTCGCAAAAAATATCGTGAGCACTATTAGAGTTAAATCCAGTTAGACTTAATCCGAATAAATTAACACTCAGCGAATGAGCAACAATATGACAACAGACACAACAGCAGTTAATACTCCTTTACAAGCTTCGGTACTTAAAAACCTTGATGCTGTGCGCGCAATGATTAAGCGCCATAAGCTCAATGATTATATTTTTTCAGCGATTGGCTTGCTTACGCTGGTGTTTGTACTACTGACATTGTTAATTCTGTTTAGTGATTTGGTAATTGATGGTTATGAGCGCTTTAATTTAAAGTTTTTAAGCGAGTTTCCATCGCGCCGCGCTGCCAACGCAGGCTTGCTGTCAGCTTGGGTAGGGTCAGCACTGGTGATGCTAGTCACCTTTTTGGTGGCGGTGCCGATGGGTGTAGCAGCTGGATTATATCTTGAGGAATATGCACCTAAAAATTGGTTTTCCGACTTGATTGAAATTAATGTGACCAATCTTGCTGGTGTGCCATCGATTGTTTATGGTCTGTTAGCACTGGGTTTATTTGTGTATATCTTAGGTCTAGGCCAAAGCATTCTAACCGCTGGTTTAACCCTTGGTTTATTGATTCTGCCTATTGTCATCGTTTCAACGCGTGAATCTATACGTGCCATTCCAATCGCCATCCGCGAAGCTGCTTATGCTGTTGGGGCCACTAAATGGCAAGTGGTACATGACCATGTGTTGAAATATTCTTATGGTGGTATTCTCACTGGCGTCATTATTGGTATGGCACGTGCACTGGGTGAAACAGCGCCTATTATCACCATCGGCGCACTCACCTTTATTGCCTTCTTACCCCCATCTCCAGTGACAGAGGTCGCCCCGTTTATTAATTTTGAATGGCTGAGTTCTGGCTTTACTGTGTTGCCGATTCAGATGTTTAACTGGTTATCACGCCCGGATCATGCTTTCCATATCAATGCTGCGGCGACGGGGGCACTTATTATTATCGTCACCTTATTAATGAACGGCACAGCGATTTACCTGCGGTACAAAATACGTAAAAACATTAAATGGTAAGCCTATTCAACATAAAAAATATTAGAGAAAAACATGCAAAATACAACTAGCGTTATTAAAGCAGAATCAAAAAACCTGGATTTCTTTTATAGCAATGGCATGCAAGCACTTAAAAGTGTGAATATGCCTTTATATGAAAAGAAAATTACCGCACTGATAGGCCCTTCTGGTTGCGGAAAATCCACATTTTTACGCTGTTTTAATCGCATGCATGATTTGTACCCTGGCAATAAATACCAAGGTGAAATCGTTATGCATCCAGATAACACCAATATTCTAGAGCATGGCGTAGACCCGATTGAAGTGCGTATGCGCATCAGTATGGTATTTCAAAAGCCTAATCCGTTTCCTAAATCTATATATGAAAACGTGGCATATGGCTTAAGAGTACGCGGGGAAAACAACAAGCGTATGTTAGATGACAAAGTAGAAGAGGCCTTAAAAGGGGCGGCTTTGTGGAACGAAGTGAAAGACCGTCAACAAGATTTAGCTTTTAATCTTTCTGGCGGTCAGCAGCAGCGTCTATGCATCGCACGCGCATTAGCTACCGACCCGGAAATTATGTTATTTGACGAGCCAACCAGCGCATTAGACCCGATTGCTACGGCGAATATTGAAGAGCTGATGTCTGAACTTAAACAAAAGCTCACCATTTTGGTGGTTACCCACAATATGCAACAAGCGGCACGCGTGTCAGATTACACCGCCTATATGTATTTGGGTGAGTTGATGGAATATGACGACACTAATACCATTTTTACTAACCCTACACGTAAAGAGACTGAAGACTACATCACTGGAAAATTTGGCTAATTTAAATGCTTAACCATCCATCTGATTTTTCATTGAAGCATTAGGACTAATAGGGAACCACCATGCAATCTGAACATATATCTAAACAATACGACGCCGATCTGGAAGCGGTGCGCGCAAAAGTCCTGGAAATGGGCGCTTTAGTAGAGCAGCAAATAGTTGACGCATTACAAGCTTTGCTGAAGAACAGTTCTGAACTAGCACAAAGTGTCATTAAAAAAGATGAACTTGTGAACGCATTAGAAGTGCAAATTGATGAAGATTGCAGTCACATTATTGCGCGTCGGCAGCCTGCAGCGGGTGATTTGCGCATGGTGTTAATGATGATTAAGAGTATTACCGATCTCGAGCGCGTTGGCGATGAGGCGTCCAAAATCGCCCGTTTTGCCATTAAAGCGAGCGAGACGGAGCGTTTGGCCGCGCCACGCTTTGCAGAGATCAAGTCCATGGCAAATAGCACCAAAGATATGCTGCATAAAGCTTTGGATGCTTTCGCGCGCTCCGATGCCAGCAAGGTGATTGAAATCGCACAAATGGACGCAGAGGTAGATGAACAATATCAAGCTGTGATTCGTCAGTTAATTACCTTTATGTTAGAAGATCCACGCACTATTTCGGTATGTTTAGAAGTGCTGTTTATTGCAAAAGCTGTTGAACGCATTGGCGACCATGCCAAAAATATTTCTGAAAATGTGGTGTATATGGTGCAGGGAAAAGACGTTCGTCATACCAGCCTTGCCGATATGCAGTTACGGGTATTAAAAGAGTAATCCATAGTCTGCAAACCTTAACCGCCTGTGTTGCGCAGGCGGTTTTTTATTGTCGCAAAAATACAACGCAACTCCACAAGTGCATATCTTAATAGCTCTTTGTCATCAGTTTGTCATATTAAAGTCTCAAAATTCGTGTGTTGAAAAAACTTAAATCAATTGTTTATTTGGGGACTTGAGAATGAATTTTAAATTACGCAGTTTGGTTGCTAGCACGCTGACAAGCACATTTTTGTTAGGTTTTACAGGCGCTGCTTTAGCTGACAGCACAGACGATATTGTGAATGCATTAATGGCAAAAGGGGTGCTGACTGAAGAAGAAGGTGCACTGTTGTTAAAAGGCCGCACCGGTGAAAAAGAAGCGGCAGATAAGAAAAAACAATCTGCAGTATCTGCAAAATATAAAGATGGCATCGTGTTGGAAACTGGCGACGGTAAGAATAGTTTGGCAATCAATGGTCGTGTTCATGCCGATTACCGTAGCTTTAACTATAACGAAGATGACAATGGTTCTGCAGTATTAAGTGGTACTGGTTCAGATACATTTGATGTGCGTCGTGCGCGTTTGGGCGCTAAAGTTAAATTTTTAGACTACTACGAGGGTGAAGTTGTTGGTAACTTATCGGGTGGTAGCTCAACACTTGATGTTGCATATTTAAACGTTGCATGGTGGAAACCAGTGCAGTTTCGTTTTGGTCAATTTAAAATGCCATTCAGCATAGAACAACTGACTAGCTCGAATAATATCGATTTTGTTGAGCGTAGTTTTGTTGATGCCTACATTCCTGCAAAAGAAATTGGCGCGATGGTACATGGCTCCCCCTTTAAAGGCGTGACTTATGGCCTAGCCGCCTCTACTGGCCGAGGTATCAATGCCGCCGAGAATGATGTGCGTGTGGATGGCGTAGATGTGATCGGTCGCGTAACAGCCAACTTTGCCGAAATGATGGAAAACAAGGAAATGGTCATGCACGTTGGTGCGGCGTTTTCTGAAGGCGATATATCAAAAGGCGATGGTAATGCAGCCTTTGGTGGTAACAGGGCTACTGAAGCCCGTGGTGCAAGCTTCTTTACTGCGCCAGTAGTGAATTCACTATTTACTACCTCTGATGCAGCTGTAGACCGTAGTCGTGTAGGTTTGGAAGGTGCATTAGCTTACGGTCCATTTAAAGTACAAAGCCAGTGGTCCAAGTCAGGTTTTGATTTTGACACTGCTACAAGAGGCTATGATGTTGACGTGAATACATTCTACGTTCAGGCTTTATGGACAATTTCTGGCGAAAAGCATGCTGACCGATACAAAAACGGTGCATTTGGCGCGTTAAAACCGACTAATAATTTTGACCCAACTAATTTCAGTGGTGGCGCATGGGAAGTTGGTGCACGCTATAGCAAATTTGATGCAAGTGATTTTGATACCGTAGGGTTAAGAGGTGGAGTTGGTACCGATGCACAAGTGACCACAAAAGCAGCTGGTTTCACAGAAGCCGATGCTTGGACAGTAGGTTTGAAATTTGTACCTAATGCACATATTCGCTTTATGTTAGATTATGTACAGACGGACTTTGAGCAACCTATTGGTACTACTGGGGTTACTATCAATGGCGACCAGGAAGACGATGAAAAAGCCATATTATTCCGTACACAGTTAACTTTCTAAAATTAAGTAAGTGCTGAGAATAAAAACCCGCTCTAGTAGCGGGTTTTTTGTTTACGTTCAGTTAATTTTACGATTAGCGGCATCTTAAAAAGATCGATTTAAACTATCGGGTATAATGTTCGAAATTAGTGATTTGGAATAGTTTATGTACAAGCACCCATTATTAGACCGCGATAAAATGTCTCCGCAAGAGGCTTTAGATATCTTAATCGAAGGCAATCAACGTTTTGTTAACAATCAAATCTCAAAAAAAGACTTCGAGTCTTTAATTCATCTTACTAAAGACAAGCAGCATCCATTTACCTCTTTTTTAAGCTGCAGCGATTCACGCGCGCCAGTTGAAATGCTGTTTGATCAAGCTTTGGGTGATGTATTTAGCGTACGCTTGGCAGGTAATATTGCATCTGATAAAGGTATAGGCAGTTTGGAGTTCGCTAGTAAGTATCTAGGTTCTAAGTTGATTGTAGTGCTTGGACACACCAGCTGCGGCGCAGTAAAAGCAGCATGTGATAACTTCAGGGAAGGGCATATCGGCGAGATCATCAATCACATTAGACCCGCGGTGCGCCAGGAGAAAACAGTGCTTGAGTCGCGTGATTCTACTAATGAAGATTTTGTGGCAAAAGTGTGCGAGTTAAATGTAAAAGTGCAAATCAAGCAGATTATGCACAGTAGCGATATTATCGAAGACCTGCTGAACGAAAAGAAAATCGGCTTGATTGGCGGCGTTTACAATATATCAACCGGCCAGGTTAATTTCTTGCAAGATACCTTATTGCTCTAACTGCTTTAGCGATGGCCTTCTTTGGCCATGTTGATACTGTATTTTGGAATTTCCACTACCAGGTCTTCGGTACCAATAATCGCCTGACAAGATAAGCGTGATTGCGGCTCTAAGCCCCACGCTTTATCCAGTAAATCATCCTCTGTGTCGTCAGATGCTTCCAGTGTTTTAAAGCCTTCGCGAATGATCACATGGCAAGTCGTGCATGCGCAAGCCATGTCGCAGGCGTGATCAATATCAATCTCGTTCTTTAATAAGGTTTCGCAGATTGAGTCACCTGTTTTCCCCTCAATGGCCGCGCCATCGGGACAGAGTTCAACGTGTGGTAATACGATAATTTGTGGCATAAGTTTATTCTTTAACTTGTTCTTTATATTTCGATTGAATCTAGATTTTTACCAGCCAGTGCGCGGCTCACGCCAGCATCCATGCGCCTTGCAGCAAATTCCTCGGTGGCAGTATTTAAATCTTCTGTGGCTTTAATAATGCTGTCAGTATTAACATTGCCAGCACCCGCATGGATATTGGTCTGCTGTATTAAATTTGTAAGCGCATCTATTTTAGCTTTAATTTGTTGTTTTTCTTGCTTATTTAATAAGTCGCCGTCTTTTTCAAGCGCATTCTTGATGGCTTCCAGCAAGCTTTCTGCGTCTACTTTTGCTTCAGCTAACGCACGTGCTTGTTTGTCGGTTTCGGCCGCGCTAAAACCGCTTTTCAGCATGGCTAAAATTTGCTCTTCGCTTAAACCATAACTTGGTTTAACCACAATATTCGCTTCCACATTGCTGGCAATTTCCCGTGCCGAAACACTCAGTAAGCCATCTGCATCTACCGTAAAGGTCACGCGAATGCGCGCTGCACCAGCCACCATGGGTGGAATGCCACGCAGTTCAAACTGGGCAAGTGAGCGGCAATCGCTCACTAACTCACGTTCACCTTGTAGCACGTGAATACTCATGGCGGTTTGGCCATCTTTAAAGGTGGTGAACTCCTGCGCGCGCGCAATGGGCAAAGTAGCGTTGCGCGGGATAATTTTTTCTACCAAGCCACCCATAGTTTCTAGGCCAAGTGACAAGGGAATCACATCCAGCAATAGCAAGTCTGCTCCGCTTTTGTTGCCCGCCAAAGTATTGGCTTGTATAGCTGCGCCTAAGGCCACGATTTTATCAGGATCTAAATTGTTGAGCGGAGACTGTTTAAAAAAATCAGCCACAGCCAAGCGAATTTGCGGCATGCGCGTGGCGCCACCTACTAGCACCACACCTTTAATGTCTTCAACATTCAAGTTGGCATCGCGTAATGCTTTTTTAGTTGGGTTGAGGGTCTTGGTCACTAGCGTTTGCGTCAACTCATTAAACTGCTTTGTGCTTAAGGTAAGGTTAATCAATTCACCCGTACTTAACATGCTGGTAATTTGTGCGCTAGCGTGGTCAGTCAGCCACTCCTTGGCCTCGCGTGCTTTGGTTAGCAGCAAACGTGTATCCTGCGCATTGACTGGCTTGCATTTACTTTGTTCAAGTATCCAGCAGAAAATACGGCGATCGAAATCGTCACCGCCCAACGCGCTATCACCGTTGGTGGCGAGTACCTCAAATACACCTTTTGATAACTTCAAAATACTAATGTCAAAAGTCCCGCCGCCTAAGTCATAAATGACATAAGTGCCCTCAGCCGCATTGTCTAAGCCGTAAGCGACCGCAGCAGCAGTAGGTTCATTTAACAAGCGCAGTACGTTTAAACCCGCCAAGCGTGCTGCATCTTTAGTGGCTTGACGTTGTGCGTCATCAAAGTAAGCAGGAACGGTAATCACTGCACCCACTAATTCGCCGCCCAAGCTCTTTTCAGCGCGATTTTTAAGCGCTTTTAAAATTTCCGCCGAGATTTCAACCGGGCTTTTAATGCCGGCGCGTGTTTCAATTTGCAGCATTTCGTTATTATTATCAACAAAGTGATAGGGTTGCAGCGAAGCATCAATATCTTTTAGGCCGCGTCCCATAAAGCGTTTAGTAGAAACAATCGTATTGGCTGGATCTTGGCTTTGTGCAGCTTGTGCGCTATACCCTACGTCTATATTGCCATCTGCTAAGTAGCGCACCACGCTGGGTAACAGCGCATGACCGTCATCATCGACCAAAACACTGCTCAAGCCGCTACGCACGGTGGCAACGAGTGAATTAGTGGTGCCTAAATCAATGCCCACCGCGAGTTTGTGTTGGTGTGGTGCGGCAGATTGACCAGGTTCTGAGATTTGGAGTAGTGCCATTGATTGCGCTTTTTAATTAGTCTAGTTTTTCAATTGATTTGAGGATGTCCGCACGCACTTTATCCATAAAAATCAGTTTGCGTGTGCTATCGGTGGCTTCACTTAATTGATTATGTTGAAATTGGTCTTTTAAATTTTCTTGTAAGCTTTTACCAGCAGTGCCAATCTCATCCAGCAGAATTTCCAGCGTTGAAACTTCACCTGCATTTTCGGCGTCTTCAATCGCTTCACGCCACTCCATTTGCTGCATTAAAAAATCGGCAGGCATTTGGTTGTTTTTCTCATCTATTGCTGTAACACCTTGCAGGCCCAATAGATATGCGGCACGCAGACCAGGTGACTTAAGTGTTTGATAAGCTTCATTCGCCAAGGTTGCAGTTTGCATAGAGGCTAATTTTTCTGAAGATGATGCAGTGACAAAGCGATCTGGATGCGACTCAAATTGTATTTTTCGGTAATTACTTTCTAAAGTTGCTACATCCAGGTTAAACGTTTGAGGCAGTTTAAATAGCTCGAAGTAATTCATAGTGTACAAAGCAACTAGACCGTGAAGCTTTCTCCACAGCCGCATTCATCTTTCACGTTCGGATTGTTGAACTTAAAGCCTTCGTTCAAGCCTTCCTTGGTGAAGTCGAGCTCGGTGCCATCAATGTAGGCTAAGCTTTTCGGATCAACAATCACTTTTACGCCGTGGCTTTCAAATGCCATATCTTCCGGGTTTAAATCATCCACAAACTCAAGCGTGTAGGCCATGCCAGAGCAGCCTGTAGTTTTAACGCCCAAGCGCAAGCCGATGCCTTTGCCTCTATTGCTCAGGAATTTCTCGACACGGTTTGCTGCAGTTTCAGTCAAGGTGATTGCCATAGGTCTCTCTTTAATTTGATAGGAATTTTAAAAAATTCTTATGCAGTTACCTTTGCCGATTGCTTCGCTTTAATATCCGCGACTGCTGCTTTAATCGCATCTTCTGCCAATACTGAGCAGTGAATTTTTACTGGCGGCAAGGCCAACTCTTCTGCAATAGCAGAGTTTTTAATCGCGTAAGCTTCGTCAACCGTTTTGCCTTTTAACCATTCGGTAACAAGTGAACTAGAAGCGATGGCTGAACCGCAACCATAGGTTTTGAACTTGGCATCTTCAATAATGCCGTTGTCATTCACCTTGATCATCAATTTCATCACGTCGCCGCAAGCAGGCGCACCTACCATGCCGGTGCCTACGTTAGGATCGTTTTTATCTAAACTGCCCACGTTACGCGGGTTTTCATAGTGGTCTAATACTTTGTCTGAATATGCCATTTTGTTGCTCCTTTACTGGTTTAACAACCAGTCATCTAATGTGCGGCCCACTGCACTTTACTAATATCAATTCCATCTTTAAACATCTCCCAAAGCGGAGACAATTCTCTTAATTTCTCAATTTTGTCTTTTAGCAATCGAATCGTGTAATCCACATCGGCTTCGGTAGTGAATCGGCCAATAGAAAAACGAATCGAACTGTGCGCCAGCTCATCACTGCGGCCAAGCGCGCGCAACACATAACTTGGCTCTAAGCTCGCCGAGGTACAAGCAGAGCCGCTAGAAACCGCAATGCCTTTTATCGCCATGATCAGTGATTCGCCTTCTACATAATTGAAGCTAATGTTCAAGTTATGTGGGATACGATGTGCCAAATCACCATTTACATACGTCTCTTCAATGTCTTGCAAGCCTGTAAGTAAGCGATCCCTCAGCATGCGGATACGTTCATTTTCACTGGCCATCTCTTCACGCGCGATGCGGAACGCTTCGCCCATGCCAACGATTTGATGTGTCGCCAATGTGCCGCTACGCATGCCGCGCTCGTGGCCACCGCCATGCATCTGTGCTTCAATCCTGACTCTAGGTTTACGGCACACATAAAGCGCACCCACACCTTTTGGGCCATAGGTTTTATGGGCACTAAAGCTCATCAAATCTACCGGCAAAGTGGCTAAATCAATTTTCACTTTACCTGTGGCTTGTGCAGCATCCACATGGAAAATCACACCAGCTTCGCGGCAAATATTGCCAATTGCTTCAATGTCTTGAATCACGCCAATCTCGTTGTTCACCAGCATCACAGATGCCAATACCGTATCGGGCTGGATGGCGGCTTTAAATTTAGCCAAGTCTACTAAGCCATCAGGCTCTGGTTCTATGTAAGTGGCAGTAAAGCCTTGGCGTTCAAGCTCGCGCACGGCATCGATGACTGCTTTATGCTCGGTGGCAATGGTAATAATGTGCTTACCTTTGGTGGACGCATAAAAATTAGCCGCGCCCTTAATCGCCAAATTGTTCGATTCTGTTGCACCCGATGTCCAGACGATTTCACGTGGGTCTGCGTTTACCAGTTTGGCGACTTCTTCACGTGCGTTCTCAACCGCTTTTTCGGCAGTCCAACCATAAGGATGGCTGCGAGACGCAGGGTTGCCGTAATGCTCCGTCAGATACGGAATCATTTTTTCGGCCACGCGGATATCCACCGGCGTGGTAGCCGAGTAATCCAAGTAAATTGGTGGTCTTTCTGTTTGGTTCATATTTGCCATATTCGTACTATCCATATTGCTACGTTTACTTTCTATGTTGCCTTATATAAGCGGCATTGTTTATGCCGCTATGGCCGTTAAATTTCTTAATCTAGTTAATTCTTGTTTAAGTGCCAATAAAAAATGCTCAACTTCTTGAATGGTATTGCTCAAGCCGAAACTTACCCTCACCGCACCACGTGCTAAATCTTCAGGCACGCCCATCGCAAGAAGCACATGGCTGGGCTCGGTACTGTCAGAAGAACAAGCCGAGCCGCTGGCGACTGCAAAGCCAGCTTTATCGAGTGCGGTCACCAGTGTTTCACCTTCAATATTCTCAAAGGAAAAAAAGCTGGTATTCGCCACACGCAAGCTGTTATGTCCAAAAATAACAGCTTTTAATTTTGCTAGGCCAATTTCTAAATGGTCGCGTAAGTTAGCTGTGTGCACATCGAACGCACTTAGGTTTTTTATGGCTAAATCGCATGCTGCACCAAAACCGACGATAGCTGCGACATTTTCGGTGCCACTACGCAGACCTCTTTCTTGCCCGCCGCCATAAAGCAGCGGTTGAATATCTATCCGCTTATCTAATACCAAGGCACCTGCACCTAGCGGACCACCAATTTTGTGGCTAGAAACCGTCATCGCATGCACACCAAGCGCAAAAAAGTCGACTGGAATCTTACCAAGCGCTTGCACCCCATCAGTGTGTACATAGGCTTTGTGTTCGCGCGCTATTTCTGCCACTTTGGTGATATCTAGAATCACCCCAGTTTCGTTATTCACTAACATGGCTGATACCAAATTAGTGGGGGCAAGCAATAGCTTTTGCAAGTGCGCCAAGTTGATATTGCAATTGCTATCTACATGAATGCTTTTTGCCTGCATGCCATTAGATTGCATCGCTAGGGCAGGGCGTGACACGCAAGGATGCTCAATGGCGCTGGTTAAAATCTGTCCTGCATCTAAATTGTTGCAAATACCGCGCACCGCAAAATTGTTAGCTTCAGTGCCGCTGGCGGTAAATACGATTTGGTTGGCATATGCACCCACCGCATTGGCCACCTGTTCGCGCGCATGCTCTACAGCAGCACGTGCAGTACGGCCATAAACATGACGACTTGTGGCATTGCCATGTTGATTTACCATAAACGGCAGCATCGCCTCCAACACCTCAGTTTTAAGCGCAGTTGTACTATTATGGTCAAGGTATGCAGTTGTCATAATTAAGCGGTCGCCTCCACAGATGCGGGCGCAGCGCATGTTCTGCGCGGTGTAAATACCAATTGACTGGTGTTACCGGCATCATTTTGACGTTTATTTTCAACCATATCTGCCAGCGTCACACCGGATAGATAGTCTAAAATTTTAACGTTAAGCGATGCCCATAAGTCATGCGTCATGCAGCGACCTTCATCGTGGCAGTTCTCTTGCCCGCCGCACTGGGTGGCATCAATCAACTCATCCACTGCGGTGATAATGTGGGAAACAGAAATTTCGTGATGTGCCTTGGCGACACGGTAACCGCCGCCTGGACCGCGCACACTCGTCACCAAGCCTTGGCGGCGTAAACGGCTGAATAGCTGCTCTAGATACGAAAGCGAGATAGCTTGACGCTCGCTAATTCCGGCGAGCGTGACGGGCTTATCGGCCTCGTTTAAAGCGAGATCCAGCATTGCAGTCACAGCAAAACGGCCTTTAGTAGTCAGTCTCATAAGGGGTCTATTCTATAATAACCTACTAATTTAGTCAATTATTAACCAAATTTGGTTCAAGTTATTTTTTGGCCATTTTAGCTACTTTCGTATTGGATTTTGCTGGCGGTTTTGCTATAGGTTTTCTAGTCGCGAAAGCAACTGCAACGTCGCTATCTGCCGCAGTGATATCAGCCAGCTGGTTTTGCAACAAGTGAATTGCTGTGTCTTGTTTTTCAGCATGGTGCATCAGATCGTGGATGATTTTGTTTAACACTTCTGGATTTAACGCATCATTTTCATCACCACCTACCGCGTAGGCGCTAAATTTAGCTTTCTGGGCATCAGCTTTAGCTTTTTCTTCCTCTAGAATACGCGCAGGAATACCTACTGCCGTGGCGTTTTCAGGTACATCTTTTACGACTACGGCATTAGAGCCGATTTTTGCATTTTTGCCGATGGTAATGGGGCCCAGTACTTTTGCACCTGCGCCAATCACCACACCTTGTTCTAGTGTAGGGTGGCGTTTGCCTTTGTTCCAAGACGTGCCGCCTAAGGTAACCCCATGGTATAACGTACAGTCATCACCCACTATTGCCGTTTCCCCAATGACCACACCCATGCCGTGATCAATGAATACACGGTGGCCAATGGTAGCGCCCGGGTGAATCTCTATCCCTGTAAAGAAACGCCCTATGTGTG
Source organism: Methylotenera sp. (assembly GCA_036675645.1). Lineage (GTDB taxonomy): Bacteria > Pseudomonadota > Gammaproteobacteria > Burkholderiales > Methylophilaceae > Methylotenera_A. The sequence goes on from JAKFEP010000084.1 coordinate 26,276, forward strand.
AGAATAATCGCCCAAGCCAGTAAAATTTTGCTGTCCACAACCAATGACTAAAACGATGCATAATCAGGGCATGTACACCAGGATAAGTGGTGAGAATTTCAAAATGCGTACGTGCCGCCGGGTCGCGGTCAAAAACGATAGAAATGTCTTCTTTTAAGTGATTAAACATAGCGGTTGGCGCATTTAATTAAAGATGTCATTATGCCACAAAAGATAATTGTTGACTGATTTAGTAGGTTTAATGCGTTGACTTAATATTTATTGTGTTTCCTAGGTTCAAGCGTAAGCGTAAGCACACCACGCAAGAGATTCACTTCTTCTTTTTCAAGCCGCGCACGGGAATATAAACGTCGCATGCGCTCAAACAGTTTTTTGGGAGCGTTCGGATTTAAATAACCAATGTGCAATAGCGTTTCTTCTAAATGTGCATAAAAACGTTCCAGCTCGTCATTGGTGGCAAGCACTTCACCAGAAGGCGCATTGCCATTGGTTTGATTATTGGTACCTTCCAGGGCACACATTCTCAACTCGTAACACACTAGTTGCACCGCCATGGCTAAGTTCAGCGATGAATATTCTGGGTTGGCTGGAATCATCGCCAATAATTGACAGCAATCTAGTTCAGCGTTGGTAAGGCCGCTCATCTCAGTGCCAAATACAAAGGCAACAGGCTGGCTGGGCGCTATATCACGAGCCTGCAGGGCAGCTTCGCGTGCGTTTACCGTTTCGTGGCTTAAATAGCGTTTGCGTGCACTTAAACCAATAGCAAAAGCACAGCCTACCAAGGCTTCAGATAAGGTTTGTGTGACAATTGCATTATCTAAGACGTCATCTGCGCCTGCTGCCATGGCAGTGGCTTGGGCGTTAGGATATTTATCTGGCTGAACCAAGTATAGATTTTTGAACCCCATGGTTTTCATGGCGCGTGCAGTGGATCCAATATTACCAGGGTGGCTGGTTTGGCAAAGTACGATGCGGATATTATCGAAAACAGTGCTTTGATTATTTGGCTGTGACAATTTGGGGTTGTGCCTATTAGTGCTAAAATAGCATTTTAACAGCTCTTTAAGAAATTTAAGTCATGCATCCAATGCTATCCATTGCAGTAAAAGCCGCGCGCGAAGCGGGCAGAATTATTAATAAAGCATCACAAGATGTGAATGCGCTCAGCGTAAAAAGCAAAACATTTAATGATTTTGTGAGTGAGGTGGATCATGCAGCTGAACAAGCGATTATTGATGCCCTGAAATATGCTTACCCAGACCACGGATTTTTGGGCGAGGAGAGCGGTAATACCAATCAAGAGTCTGAAAATATATGGATAATCGACCCGCTGGATGGCACGACTAATTTCTTGCATAACTTCCCGCAATACTGCATCTCGATTGCCTTACAGCAAAAGGGCGTGTTAACCCAAGCAGTTATATACGACCCGGTGCGTAACGATTTATTTACAGCTACCAAGGGCCGTGGTGCATTCTTAAACGATAAGCGCATTCGCGTAACTAATCGAACCAAATTACAAGACTCACTCATTGGCACGGGATTCCCGTTTCGCGACTTTACGCATTTAGATAATTACATGGCGATGCTAAAAGACATGATTAAAAAGACCACGGGCATTCGCCGTCCAGGTTCTGCTGCGTTAGATCTAGCTTATGTTGCGGCTGGCTACACCGATGGTTTTTTTGAGATTAATTTATCCGCTTGGGATATTGCTGCTGGCGGGCTGTTGGTTCAAGAAGCTGGTGGTATTGTCGGCGATTTTGAAGGCAACGAAGGCTGGTTAAGCACGGGCAATATTGTGGCCGCTAATCCAAAAGTGTTCGCACAAATGTTGCAGGTGTTAAGCCCACA
>JAKFEP010000110.1:0-4762 GCA_036675645.1 Methylotenera sp.
AAGTACGCGCTTGTCCAGCTTTGATTTGCCAGAGTTTGACCGCATTGGTCACAGTCTGAATCGCATGGCAGAATCATTGACTGCCGAGCGTGAGCTGGAAGAAAACCGCCAACTTACTGCACTCATTCAAAGCCATATTGAGGATGAGCGCCGCAGTTTGGCGCGCGAATTGCATGATGAGTTGGGGCAATATGTCACGGCGATTAAAACTTTTGCAGTTACCATTGCCAACAAAACCGAGAGCAAATCTCCCGACATAGCGGCCAGCGCGCAAACTATTGTGGCTGCGGCGAATCATATATACGATGGTATGCATAATATTATTCGTCAATTACGCCCGGGGTCACTCGATAATTTAGGCTTAAGTGAAACGTTAAAAGATACCGTGAATAACTTGCAAAAACAGCAGCCAGAGGTTCATATTAATTTAACACTGGCAGGCAAACTAGAAGCACTGGGTGAAAGCTTGAACATTAATATTTACCGCATCGTGCAAGAATCGCTGAATAATGCGATTAAACATGCGGATGCAAAAAATATAGCAATTAGTTTAAGCACTACTGAAACAGGGTCATTGCATTTGATGATAAAAGACGATGGCAGGGGCATGAACATACACGATGTTGACCAAAGCAACCATTTTGGCCTGCTGGGGATGCGCGAGCGTGTACAAAGTTTTGGCGGCAGTTTCCATATAGATTCTGAGCCTGAAAACAGAACCGGCACCGTCATCACCATACACATTCCGCAAGCCATTGCGGCAGAACAAACAGTTTAAGCATTTAAAGGATGGATAATCGTGAGCCAAATTAATGTAATGCTAGTAGATGACCATGCCGTGGTGCGCATGGGCTTTAAAATGTTGCTGGAATCGGCTGCGGACATAAAAGTGATTGCCGAAGCTGAGAATGGTGAAACTGCGATTAAAGCATATATGGAGCATAAGCCTAACGTGGTAGTGATGGACATCACCATGCCTGGCATGGGTGGGTTGGAAGCGATAGAGCGCATTTTAGCCAAAGATAGCGGCGCCAAAATTTTAGTGCTGAGTGCGCATGAAGATTCTGTGCATCCCAAACGCGTATTAAACGCCGGCGCGATGGGTTATTTAACCAAGCGCAGTGCGGCCGAGGAGTTGATTAAAGCCATTCGCAGTGTGGCGAGTGGCAAAAAATATATTGAAGCAGGCGTAGCACAACAAATGGCGATTCAACAGCTAAGTGGCAGTCAAAGCCCGGTCGATGTATTGAGTGAGCGTGAATTTGAAGTGTTTATGTCGCTGGCAAAAGGTAAGACGACCAATGAAATTGCCGAAAATTTATTTTTAAGTCCGCGTACTGTAGGCACCCATTTGTATAACATCAAGCAAAAATTAAATGCGCAGAACTCTGCTGAGATTGCGCTGATTGCCATGCGTAGCGGCCTGCTAGAGCCATAGGCAACCATCTAAAACTGCAGCTGCAAAACTTTAATTAATTAGGTTTATAGCGCGCTACATTGAGCTCGCCAGGGCTGGCGAGTTCTACCATGGTGACAGCGCCACTTGGTAGTTTGCCAAATTCAGGCGGAATTAAGAACGTAATAATTTTTTTGTCTGGGTGATTGTGGCTAGACTTAATGATGCCCGTGGCAACGCTCCAATGTTGCCATTCGCGTTTTGGCGGCAGACTAATGCTGCCCATTAATCGCGCTTGCTCATATACTGCATTTTTTTCTTCGCCAATCAGCAAATTAAATAGCTCTACTGCTACCAATTGGCTGCTTTGAATCACTTCAATTGGGTTTTCAGTGTTAGCAGTTTCTGTTGGCAACGGCTCTGCAATTGGCTTCAATTCGACCGGTTTAAGCTCTTCAAATGCGGTATTCGCAAGGGCGATGTTGTAAGGATTTGCTTGAGCTATTTCAATACTGCGTTTAACTGAGTTGAATTTTTCTAGATTCTGCTTCGCTAGGTTTTTATCTATTTGCGCCTGATGGAGGGTATTTGTATTAGGTTGGTAAGGTTTAAGCAAAGAAGACGAATGTACCGTCGAATTTTCTATCGATCCAGCCGATGCTTGCGAGTTTGAAGCACTGGTATTACGGTTGCTTGGCCCGTCCTCTACATCCATCGCACGTGCCATGGCTTTATCAGCGACGCTAGTGGCGATAGAGCGCACAATCTGCTGCGCCACTGTGCCACCTAGGCAGCCGCTCAGCAAAAAACCAAGAGCAAACATAGCTATATATTTAAAAATTATATTAAATTTAATCATTAAAACTTAAATTCACATATTCAACGCGGAAAGTACAGATTACTGCTAACTTATTGAAATGTCTAGTGGTTTTATGGATAAATCGGCAGGAAAACTAAGAGAAAATTTAGTTTGTGGTTTCTGAAATTTGTAACCACAGTATTTTGTGGTTTTTAAGATTTGATTGCTTGTGATTTAGCGGGCAAATTTGTTGCGTTTACGCTAATGATGCCGCTTAAAATAATCAAACCAATTGCTAGCCACTCACTACCCGATAACTGCTCTTGCCAAAATAACACGCCAAAAAAGCTGGCTAACACCACGGTGAGATAAGCCAAGCTAGCTACAGTCAGGGTATGGCCGGTGCGGTAAGCGCGCGTCATGGCCAGTTGTGCGATGGTGGCGGATATGCCTAAACCAATCAATACGGATAAATCCTGCCAACCAAGTGTGGTAAATCCAGGCTGATCAAACGAATCGCTGAGTAATAACCAAAGGCCAGAAGCGACCGTAGAAACAAGCGTGAAGTAGTAAACAGTGCGCCAATCAGGCTCATTTAAATTGGCTAATTGTTTCACATTGATATAGGCAATTGCAGCGCCTGCGCCAGAAGCCAGCCCCATAGTGCCTGCCAGGGCATCGTTACTATGTAATGTGGGCTTTAGCAACAGCACGACGCCAATAAAGCCTATGGCCACGGTAGCGTATAAAACTCTTGTTGGTTTCTCATGCAGCAAAAACGGCATAAAAAGCGCTAAGAACAAAGGTGAGGTGTAATTAAGGGTAACGGCTGTGGCTAGGTGTAGATGGGCGATAGCGTAAAAAAATAACACCAGTGACACAAATCCTACCAATGCACGCGACATATGTTTGGCGAACACCGGTGTTTTCAGTGGCAATTTCTTAAAGAAAATATAGGCATATATCGCCAATAAACCAAATAGCGAGCGGTAAAATACCAGCTCTGCACTGCTGAATTTAGCGGCGCCAACTTTCACCAGTGTGCCCATAATGGCAAAGCCTAATGCGGCGACTAACATCCACAAGCTGCCTAAATGTGGCAGCTTCATTAGGTTGGGTTAAAATGGTATAAATGCGCCTGCATGTGTTTGCGATACCACACATGAAAATGCGCTAAACCGGTTTCTAGCGGGTGTTGGTAGGGCCCACGTTGGTCAAGGTGCTGTGCGAACAACGCCTGGCGGCCGTCATGCATGCGTTGGCAAATTTCTTTATCTTCAATGGCAGTTTCAAGGTACGCCGCTTGTTGAGCTTCTACATAAGCGCGCTCAAAGCAGGCGATTTCTTCAGGGTAATAGAACTCCACCACATTGCTGCAACTATTCACCCCGGTGGGAATGAGGTGAGAAACCACCAGCACATTGGGATACCATTCCATCATTAAAAACGGGTAATACACCATCCAGATAGCGCCATGTTTGGGTGGCTTCTCGCCCTGAAACCGATGAATCTCAGTCTGCCATTTTTGATAAGCAGGGGATAAATGTTGTTCTGGTGCGGCTTTGTAGCCGACGGTTTGTGCGCTAAAGTTTTCGCCAAAATCCCAATGCAAATCGGCGCAATCTACCACCTGGTTTAAGCCGGGGTGAAACGGTCCAACGTGATAATCTTCTAGATACACCTCAATAAACGTTTTCCAGTTGAATTGGTAGTGCTCAACATTCACGTTATCCAACTTATAGTCACTAAAATCAAAATCGTGCTTACAGCCAAGCAAATCCAACTCTTTGACAATGTTATGAGGGGTTTCAAATAGCATGCCTTGCCAATTGTGCAGCGCAGTTTTTTGCAAGTGCAGGCAAGGGTTTTCGTCAAAATGCGGTGCCCCCAAAAGCTTGCCGTCCAAATCATAGGTCCAGCGGTGCAGCGGGCAGACAATGTTTTGCGTATTGCCGCTACCGTTAAGCATGATGGCTTGGCGATGTCTGCATACATTGCTGATCAGCGAGATTTCGCCGTCGCGATTGACTAAACTTTTTGCACCCTGCACCCAGTCTTGCACATAATAATCACCCGCATGGGGCACCATGAGTACATGTCCGGCATACTTTGGCGCATTTGCAAACAGATACTGCTGCTCTAGTGCATAAACACCAGGGTCTGCATACCAGGCAATGGGCAATTGCGGCTGTGTATGGTTGTTTTGCTGAGGAAAGATTGCAATTGAAGACATAGTTGGTAAAACGTAAACGGTACAGTTAAAACAGAAACCGAATTTTGCCCGAATATGCTTGATTTGAAAACAGTAATTGAGCTTAATAGGATGAGAGTTTGCCCAATATGCCAAATTTATGAAATCAGTTAAACTGCTGCAAAGTAAAATTCCAAAAACAACCTAACACAAATAATAAGGGGCAGGCATGGCTGACGTAGCAAATAATAATTCCAATCAAAACCTTAATCAAATAGAGTTACAAAAAACTACCCCAATTATTTTTGAGGGTAAAACCTCAGAGTATTTTGGTATTTGGATCGTCAATTTATTGCTTAGCATAGTGACCTTGGGG
>JAKFEP010000185.1:0-27583 GCA_036675645.1 Methylotenera sp.
GAAACTCCTCAAGCGGATTTGATACTTTATCTTTCATTACATGCACGCGCGCAGCGAGATGGATAACTAAATCGCATCCTACCAATGGGGTTTGCCAAGCACTCTGCTCAGAAAAATTTGGTACCGCAAAAAACACATCTGTATCTGAGGCTATCAATTGACGCCCAATTCCCACTAAATTCGCGTCTCGTAGTTTTAAGGCATTAATCAATGATTGCCCAACGAATCCAGAAACACCTGTAACTAGAATTCTCATGTAGGCTAACTTTTAGGGCGAAAAATGAATTGATTAATACGATTAAATAGTTTTTTGGATATGAACTCAAGCACAGAGAAATTCCCGTAGTGCTTATTCAAAATAGCGACAATTTCTTTATTCTGCTTAATGATATTTGATAAATTTTTATTAGTAGTACCGCCTAAGCGCATTTTTACTAATACTTTTGGCAAATATCGCGTTTTTATTTTATTTTTCTCAATAAATCTAAACAATAGCTCAAAGTCTGCAGCAATTTTATAGTTCAAATCAAAACAGCCAAATTTCTCATAAACGTTTTTTCTGACGAAAAATGTTGGATGCGCCGGCATCCAGCTGGATCTGAATAAACCAGACTTATAATCTTGCGACTTCCAAAATCGTACTATTTGGTCAACGTTGTCTTGGCGTACATAAATCAAATCGCCATAACATGCTTCAACTGCTGGATCTGAGAATATTTCTGCCACATCGCTTAACACTTGATTGTTCATATAAAAATCATCTGCATTCAATGTGCCAATCACATCTCCAGTCGCAAGTGCAATACCCTTATTCATCGCATCGTAAATGCCCTTGTCAGGCTCTGATATATAGTGAGAGATACACGAAGAGGCACGTACAATTTCCATCGTGGCATCTTTAGAGTTTCCATCTACGACAATGTACTCTTTGTCAGCGTATGATTGGCTTGCAACAGAGTTAATTGTGTCACTTATGGTAGCGGCACTATTGTAACAAACAGTAATAATGGAAATTTTCATTAATAATTTTGCTTTTCTAAAGCAGTTAACTCTACTAAATCAGCAAATGTTTTTGCATATTCAGCCACACAATAATCAGAAAGCTCTCGAGCTTGTATTTGTAATGCAAGCTTTTCCTCTGTAAGTAGCGGTTTAAAATTGATTAATAGTTCGGCTAAATCTTCAGGCGAGTTAGGGTTGAAAAAAATAGCGAACTCTTTAGCTTGCTCTTTATGAACATTTAAATCAGAAAGTAACATTTTTACACCAAGGGATTTTGCCTCTTCTACGGTAGTGCTCCAGCCCTCAAATTGAGAAGGATTAATTAAAGCAGTGCTACACAACATAAGTGGTGCAATATGGTTGTATGGAATAACGCCTAACATTTGGAAGTTATCTACAAGCCCAAGCGATTGAATTAAGTTTTTTAGCTGGGGGAAATACATTTCATCCCTAGCGTCATATTGCTGACCGGAAGCAGCGACAACGATATCTTTGCCTCGGCTTTTTGCGATAGACAAAGCTTGTATCACGCAAGTATGATTTTTATGTTTCCAAAACTGGTTTGGTAGAAAAAAAAACTGTTCCGGTAATGCGTATTGATTTGCAACTTGTCTTGAATCTAGCTGAACAGTTTCTGCAGGTATTGCAAATCTAACCACATGGGCTTTAGTTGCCGACTTCGGATAAAAACGTACGAAGTCCAAGCGAGCATCTTCACTACTTAGCATAATATTTCGCCCGCTAAACATCTGGAAGCGAAAACCAATTTCTCTCTTCCAATACGAAATAAAACTGAATAAATGTCTAAGTTGTCGATGCTGCATATCTGGAATCCAAGCAATTGCTGGAATTGGAAAGCGCCAACCATAAAAACATGCAGCCTCAAAAACCACATCTACTTGATGCTTTGAGAATAATTTTAATGCTGCAGAATCTCTACCCAAAAAAATTGATTTTATTAATCTTTCAAATTTGTTCGCTTGGTTAAAGGTGTCAGATTGAATAATCTTTAAACCATTTATCTCTTTGAATCTGTTAATAATTTGATTATCAACATCAGCACCTAAGAACAACCAGGGCTGAATACGTGCTCTTTCGTACTTTATTAACGCTTTAAGCAGGTTAACTTGATAATTATATCCTCCCGCCCAAGCGTGGCCGCCAATAAGCGTAAAAGCGATATTTTTCAAGCCTTTCTCGCTTTAAACCATTGAACAAAATCAGATATCCCATCTGTCAATAAAGTCCCTGCAGAAAAACCATAGCTTCTAGCAATGGTAATGTCTGCAACTAAAGATTGAGGGTCGCCTTTGCGGGCGATTCCGCTGAAATCGATTTCAAAGTCCTTGCCCCACGCACCCACAACAGCCTGAGCAACATGTTGAATTGAAGTGGCCAATCCTGTACCGCCATTAATAAATGGCTGATTTAAAGTTTTATCTTCTGCAGCAAGCCACAGCAATTTAGCGGCATCAGCAACATGCAACCAATCTCTAATTTCATTACCTGTGCCATTCAATAAAATTCTGCCATTGGTTGATGCCTCTAACTTATTACAAATATCCCAAAGCAATTGTTTTTCAAGACCAGCGCCATATACCGAGAACAACCGGATTACCGACAGATTCAAACCAAATGTTTGTCTGTAAGAGTTAAATAAGCTCTCCAGCATGGCCTTATGGAACCCATAGGGTGAATATGGATAGCCGATTACATCCTCTTTTATGGGTTCAAAAAATCCAGCCCCATAAACAGCAGCACTAGAAACACCAATCACCTTGGTTTCTGGCGAAACTTGTCTAACCCAATCAAGTAAACGTGCGGTAGTATCAACTGTACGCTGGAAATCTTCATAAGGGCTTTGAATCGAAGGGCCAACTGCTGAACCACCAGCAAGATGAAAAATAAACTTAGGAAGCCCAGATTCTGATGCTAAATGATTCAGGTTTGAAAAATTAATCTCTGCATTCATCCACCCTGAGTAAGACCAATTTTGAGGCTCTTGTGCAGACCAAAAACCATGACCAATGCCAAACACTGTACATTTATCTGTGGCTATACACCTAGCGAGGTTGCGTCCAATAAAGCCTTTGCCACCAGTGATCCAGCTTATCATCATTTAAGGTCGCTGACTTTTATAGTATTTTCTGTGTGTATCTCAACCAATAGCAATTCAGCAAGAAGATCTCTACGTTGGTGGTAGTCAAGATAAGTAAGTTGACCAGACTGATCTCTTGATTCTCTGAATTGTGATTGAATCCAAGCATCCTCAACGCTCAATGCCTTAAGGCTACCTATTAGCTCATTTTTAACAAAAAAGACGTTATTGCCCGCTGAGTTTCCTGCTACGAGTGTGTAACCTTTACTGGAGGCAAGATCGTTTAAGGCTTTAATTGAAGCGCCATAGTATAGGTTTGAGAAGTGCTTTTTACCTCTCACGAAATCAGCATCATAAGGTGTTGTTACAGCATCCCTAAACCCCCAAAGGCTATTGTACTCACAAACAACAATTGCAGGATTGACTGCATTGATAGCTTTCCAAACCCAGTAATCGTTCCCATCAATATCTACAGATAGCAACCCAATATCTCCAGAAAGTCCGTTTCTTGAAATGAGTCCGTTGATATTAGAACTATTAATAAAAGCACAATCGGCTTTAAGGTTATATCGCCAGTAAATTGAATCGGATTTAATATAGTCGATGTTGCTTTGTGACCCATCTAACACCAAACCAGACCAGTTATTGTTAACCAGCAAGAAACGCGTATTGGATTCTGTGTAAGTTTCAACACCAAACTCTATGAATACTTGATTTTGAATGTCTAAATTATTAACTAGGTATTGAATGATTCCGTCCTCACCCCATTGTGAGTACGCTTTGAATTCGTTTTTTTTAAGATCTTCAAGCGAAAGATTGCTTATTTGTCTTGATTCTATCCGCGCTAACGCCTCTTGCATGGAGTCTAATCTCTTAGTCAAATTAAGAACTGTGGATAAGAATTTTTTTACTCTGATTAATTTTTTCAACTTTAAAATGACTCCAATGAGAATGTTATCTCAAAAATTTAGACACTGCTTTTGATGTGTAAAATGGAAGGGAAAATATGAGTTGATTCATCATATCAAAGCCAAGTAGTGCAGAAAGTTCGTTCAATGCTACTTTACTATCAAGGCCAACCTCCCTTTCTGCAAATATACGGTCTAAGTGAGCATTATCGTAGCCTTTGAAATATTTAGGATATTTGGCTTTTATCACTGCGTAGGTTGACTGTTGCGTAATATATACAAGTAGATCTTTTTTAGGCCCGAGTACTGGGTCCTTTGAAAACCACTCAGATTTATACTCAAAGTAGGGTTCTGTAAAAAAAAACTTTGCTCCGAAAAATTGCGAGTAGATAAAATGTGACCCGATTGTGTTACTACCAACCGTCTCAAAATATTCAAAGATATTCCGCATTCTCTGTAATGAATTTAGATCGGTTGGTGATGCCCCAGCAAACCAATCCAGATTATATTTATTAAGTAATGGAATCGTTTTGCCATGCTTTACACAATCAGGGTGCACACAAAAGCAAGTATATGCGCCACTTTCTCTTACAGCTAGTGCCTGTTCTATAAACCCCAGTATGCCAGGCTCAATATTAACGTAGCTAAGTGAGTGTGCGGGCATAAATAAAACTGAATTAGGTCGTCTAGTAATATTTTGACTATCGACATATATGATGGGAAGTCCCACTGCTATAGCATTTTTAACACCATTAATAGTTAAGAAATTTTCCACATCCTTGGTTCTCACCAATCTCTTGTATTTCCATGATTTGTCCCAAACAATTTGATCAGGTGATTTTAGGGTTGCATTCTCCCACCCATGAGACCAAGATGAGTATGAGATTTTATTTTTAGGGTGATTAAGTTTATCTTTTATTATTCTCCCAGCCCCATAAAAATCAGGTTCACTATAAACCTTTGTAATCTCGTAGCTCGGAATAATATCTTTTAATTCCTTAGTTAAATTTTCAGAGTGCATAGAATATAAATAAACCAACCTAATTTGAAGCAAGTGCTGAAGCAACTATCGCATAATTATGACAAAGTAGCGGGACACCTCTTAACACCGGGTATGCGAGACCTGAGTCAGGCTGAAATAAAACGTCATTAAAATGTGTTAGTGGAAGCTTGGTGATAGGGCATCTCCAGGCAATGTCTGAGCCAATACTCTCATCAGAATTACTATTCTTTTCTATAATGATAAGACCACTTGGGTTAAGTAAATTTGGGCTATAGTCCAGTAAAGTAGGTTCTGTTACCTTGAATCCAAGCTCTCTTGCAATGCTTGCAAGACCTTTAACATATCCGTGATTAGTCATCCTTAATTTTGCTTCATCGGATGCAAGCTCAAAAATGGGTTCAACTAAAACAACAGCTTTTTTGGCAACTCTGCAAAGCTCACTAATTGCTTCTTTTTCCTTACCCCCATTTGGTTCTAGTGAGTGCGATGTGTAGAGCACATCAATGCTTTCATCAGCGAGTGGAATATTGAAAATATCTCCCACAAACAAATTCGCTTTAACATTACTTTCTTCTAACCAACTCTTCCCTTTATAGCAACGAGACCAGCTTATATCAAATCCTAGCGCTTGCTTAAGCGGTAATAGTTTTATAACTTCAGCCAAGGTTGTGGCTTCCCCAACTCCAACTTCTAATAATGAACTGTTGCGTGTAGCAAATGGAGACAGGGCTTCAACTAATTGTAGAGCCCATTTTTTTTTGAGTTCTGGTTCTTTTCTTGCAATGGCAACATAAGACCCAGCCTGAAGATCATATGCTATTAGGGTTGCTGCCAGCGTGTTTTGATCGCCACCCATTTGGTCTCTGGCATATTGCATAGCATTTTTACCCTTCAAGAAGGCTTGTCTCATGCCAATGATTAATTCACCTAGATCTGATGTCGCATTTTTTTGCATAAAAACCTTTTAAACTTAATCTAATACTTATAAAAACAAATCCCACTGAACTGGTGTTCCTTTAGAAATGTCAATTGTTGCCTTACGTCCTAACAGTATTTCCAAATATTTGGTAGGCAGGCCATAACCAGGTCTTATAGCTCTAGTATTCTTTGTGGTAAATGGGTCTCCAGCCTTCATGTCTTCAACAACATAGAGCGACCGTCTGAACTGGAGTGATTTCTTCTCGACTTCTATTGGGCCGTAACTAATTTTTCCTAATGACTGCCATGCGCGTTCAGTTTCTGCTACTAATTGCTGCATTTCATTCGGCTCCATAGAAAAAGCACTATCTACGCCACCATCCGCACGTGATAGGGTAAAGTGTTTTTCAACGACCGTAGCACCTAGCGCAACGCTAGCAACCGATACACCAATACCCATGGTGTGGTCAGATAAGCCTACCTCACATTGAAACATGTCACGCATATTCGGAATAGTAATGATATTAGTGTTTTCTGCAGATGCTGGATATGTGCTGGTGCACTTGAGTAGTATTAAGTCTACGCAACCAGCTTCTCTGGCTGCTTTAACGGTTTCATCTAACTCTGCTAGCGAGGCCATACCTGTTGAAATGATTAATGGTTTGCCAGTTGCCGCCACTCTGCGTATCAATGGTAAATCCGTGTTCTCAAAAGAGGCAATTTTGTAACAAGGTACATTCAGTGACTCTAGAAACGCAACGGACGTATCATCAAACGGTGTGCTAAATGCGATGAGGCCTAGTTTTTTTGCACGTGCAAAGATAGGTTCATGCCATTCCCATGGGGTGTATGCCTCTCCATATAGTTTATAAAGCGATGTGCCAGCCCATAGGCTTTTGGGGTCGGCAATATGAAACTCTCGCACATCAATATCCAACGTCATGGTATCGGGAGTGTAGGTTTGAATCTTGAGCGCATGGGCGCCAGTTTTAGCTACCGCCTCTACAATTTCTAGCGCACGAGTTAATGATTGATTATGGTTGCCTGACATTTCAGCAATAATAAAAGGAGGGGAACTCGCTCCTATTACTCTGTTAGCAATTGAAACTTCACTATTCATTATTGGCCTTTTCAATTTTAATTAAGTACTTATGACCTTTATAGTCAAAAAAACATGGATAGCGGTTGTTATCCGCAACACGTAATAAATCAAATTGTTCAGATATAGTTTTATTTGGATCAAGCCTACTGTCTTCAGGTAATCTCTTAGGCCAATAAGTTGACACACCTGTTTGTTCATAAGGTTGTATATGATGGTGATTTTCTATAACGACTGTCATTAAGTCCATTTCAGCTTGAAATAGAAGTTTATTTATTTCTGGTGCCAATTCATGCCCTACTAAAGTGAAATTTCTCTTCAACCAAATGCGACCAGCGTCTATTTTTTCAGCTACCTCTAAGATTGAAACAGTGATAACTTTTTCTCCATTTAAAATATTCCATATGTAAGGTGACCAACCTCTACCATTGGGTAAATCACTTGCATGCACAACAAGTGGGTAACTAAAATTCGACAATATCTCCTTTTCAACTATCTGCCCACAAGAAATTAAAAAAAGAAAATCACCAGATTCCAACATGTTTTTATCGTGAGTAATTATTACATCATGTCCCGCAGCAGTGTTGTAATTTCGCCAATTGATAAGGTGTTCCATAACAGGATGTAAAGGATCACTACATAAAATTGAAATTCTCATTTTAAGACATTATCTCCATAACAACTCTTGTAACACCTAACCCATCAACAAGCTTCATGCTATTAATAGATATAAATCTAAGAAGTGATGGATTGTCGTATAAGGCCATAAAGTGAGTCCTTATTGTTTCAACCATGCTCTCGCCTAACGAAGGGGCATATATCATTCCTGCATTGGCTGCATTTCGAGTGAGATTCTTTTGATTGTCAGCAATTGGGAAAGTAATTGTCGGCAACCCTAGTGCACATCTTTCCCATATGGCGGATCCGCCTGCGCCAATGCCTATATCAGCCTGCGCAATCAGTTCGGCCATTTTATTCGTTTGCACATGGCAGCGATAACTCCACTGCTGACATGTGTGAATAATATAATCTTTATGTGGGTGCTGGTCACCAATTATAACATCCACCGTAAATGTTTGATTTTTAATGGCTGAAATGGCTTCAATTGCTTTTGATGTATAGTCATGTTCATCGATACCACCAAAAAATATAAGTACTCGATGGATTTGATAATCTCTTTTCTTAGTTTGTGCTCGAAATTGCCCAAACTCTGATCTCAGCAAGGCATATTTTGGCCCCAAAAGTATTCTGCACTCTGGGATCACTAAATTAACGTATGGGTTAGCTTCACCATGATAATAGTTTTGATCCAGCAGTAGGTTACAATCATGTTTGCGATTGGCAATATCATCAATTACCATGATCTTGTCGGCGTAAGGTCTTAGCTTAGATTCCCACGTATGGTCTAGCGCATAGTGATCAATAATCAGCCAATCAACTTTAGCGCCTAAAAGCGCGGTGATGGTGTCCTCCGCATCCAACAGCTGACTTGTACCTAGCCAAGCGGCATATATATTAGCGTCTGATATATTCGAAGAGCTAGCTGGGGGTAAAGGCTTAAAAGAGATTCCGATTTGTTCCAACATATCGACCATTGCAGGTAACCAGTGTCGACAGATAAATGTGATGACAGTATCTTGCTTCAATAATTGATTGGCAAGCGTAAAACACCGCATAAAATGCCCCGTACCGATAGTGGTAGAGGCATCAACTCTAAAAGCAACATGCATTGCCTATGTTTCTCAGCTTTTTTTCATTAAAAACCAATTGATATCATCCTGTGGAAAAGCAGGGTCTCGATGATAGCTAAATCCATAATCAATCAATGTTAAATCTTCAAATCTATCCAGCATTTCACCTGCGAAGTCTCGTTTAAACAATTTGTCACTATGCCCTCTATACTGTATCGAAACTGGTGAAGGGTTGTAGTATTCACATACCAAAATATAACTCTCTGACGCTTCGTACAGTTTGTCATATACCGTTGGTAGCATTTCAGGGTTAATGTGTATTAATACCCCCTTGATTAGGGATAAATTAAATTTTTTCGTTACTTGATAATTAAAAATAGAGCCTTCGAATACAGATACTTGGCCAATAAAATTCTTTAACTCTCTAGCAGCATCTTGATTGATTTCAACACCTTGTAGTTCAATATTAGGGTATAAATGCTTAAGTGCTTTCAAGTTCATTCCTATATTGGCACCAAACTCAATACATGATGAAATTTTTCCAGCTTGATTTAAAGCTTTGGAAAAAAAATTAAGATTAGATGCTAGCAGTTCAGCATGTTTGTTGCGGTCGATGTAGTGAGTGCCAAAGTTGCCCGCCCAGAATTCCTCTTGCGAGGTACTATAACTTTCTATATTGCTCATTGTTTATTCCTCAGCAAATGATGAATTAATTCTGCTCTTTTCCAATCGTCAAATGTGTCTATATCTTGAACACGCCAACGAGGTACAAAAAAGAACTCGGAGTTGTCGCCAAAAATACGCTCTTTTTTTAGCCACGCAGTGGTGGTTCCCCAATAAAACTGCCCGGCATCATGAAAAGCTTTGGGTAAATCTTGTGATCTTGTGTCGTAATGTTCAGGGAAGAACATGGATATTCCCCCCTCAACCTTCTGAAAGAATGATCTAAATATAGGAGACTCAAATTCAGTGGCACTAAAAACATAGGACCACTTACCTTCAGTGAGTTGACCTAGACTTTGTCTCAAGTCTTCAGGCTGTATAAATGCTGCAGTAGCGTATATGCAACAGGCGGCACTAGCATTAATGGAATTGTTAACTGCCCACTCTACTGCATGCGCAACAACTTCTGTGGTGCCAGTATGATCGTCAGATAGATGATCTGGTCTGATAAATGGAACTTCAGCTCCATACTTAATCGCCACTTCTGCTACTTCCTGATTGTCAGTAGATACAATCACCCTGGCAAATAGATTAGACGACTTAGCCGCTTCAATCGCCCATGCAATCATGGGTTTACCACCAAAACTCTTGATGTTCTTTCGAGGTATACGTTTGCTACCACCCCTTGCAGGGATTATTGCTATATTCACGCCAACACCTCAAGACATGCTTTTATTACAAGCTGTTGTTGAGTGTCATCCAAAGTAGGGTAAATCGGCAAACTGATTGCCTCACTGTAATATTTTTCTGCTTCGGGGAAGTTTTTTTCATCATATTGAAATTGCGCATAATATGGCTGTTTATATATTGGTATGTAATGCAGATTCACTCCAATTTTTGCTTTGCGCAAAGATTCAAATATTGTCTTGTGATTTTTCTTATTATTAGTTTTAATTCGAATAATATACAGGTGAAAAGCAGAGTAGCTATCTGGATGCTCCCAAGGTTTAATAAGAGCCTTCTCAAAAAGTTGCAGGTGATACTTATCTGCAATAACATGGCGCTTTTGTACAAATGTATCCAAACGGTCAAACTGACTTAGACCAAGAGCAGCCTGTATGTCAGTCATTCTGTAATTAAAGCCCAGATCAATCTGCTGGTAATACCATGCCCCATCTGGCTGTTTAGTCATTTTGTCAGCATCTCTAGTAATGCCGTGGCTTCTCAATAGTTGCATGCGCTCAGCAATTTCGGAGTTATTGGTCAGCGCCATGCCCCCTTCGCCTGTAGTGATGATTTTGACGGGATGAAAACTGAATACAGTGATATCACTGTATTTGCAATTGCCTACAGGTTGGGCTTTGTATTTAGCGCCAATAGCATGTGAGGCATCTTCGATAATTTTGAATCCGTACTGGTTACCAAGGGCTCGAATGCTTTCCATGTCACAGGGCTGTCCAGCCAAATGTACTGGGATTACAACCTTGGGGAGTTTTCCGATTTTTTCGGCCTGCGCCAATTTTTCCTTAAGATAATCAATGCTTAGGTTGTATGTATATGGGTCGATATCAACAAAATCGACTTCGGCACCACAATATAGGGCACAATTGGCGCTTGCAACAAAGCTTATCGGGCTGGTCCATACAATATCTCCTTTACCTACACCCAGAGCTAGGCATGCAATATGAAGTGCACTAGTTGCGCTATTCACAGCAACTGCGTGTTTGGCGCCGCAATATTGAGCAACCGCATTTTCAAATTGAGGTACTGCAGGGCCTTGAGTCAAGTAATCAGATCGCAATATATCTACAACTGCCTGAATATCAGCCTCATTAATATCTTGGCGGCCATAGGGAATCATACTCATTAGATTCTACCTATTTTTTTAGCATTGACTTCTATCCACGTCCTTAACTGTTCCTTGCTCATCCATTCAGTATTATTATTGGAAGAGTAAGTAAAATCTGGAGAGACTTTAACTCCCCCATTTATACGTAAAGGATCTTCACTCCACTTATGTATTGCGGGTAAGATTTTATAATAATCGGAGTACTCATAAGTGTGCATTGCATCTTCTTCGCCAATCATCTGTTCGTGAAGTTTTTCACCTGGCCTAATACCAACAATTTCATGTTTGGCGTTAGGGGCAACTGCGCGCGCTATGTCCGTTATATTCATAGAGGGTATTTTTTTAACATAAATTTCGCCTCCAACCATATCTTCGAACGCATGCCAGACTAAATCGACACCCTGCTCTAAGGTAATCATAAATCGTGTCATGCGTTCATCAGTAATTGGCAAAATTCCTTTTTCTGCAATCGATTTAAAAAATGGTATCACTGAGCCCCTGGACCCCATTACATTGCCGTAGCGCACAACTGAGAATTTTGTGGATACTTTGCCAGAATATGAGTTACCGGCAACAAAAAGTTTGTCTGATGCCAGCTTGGTTGCGCCATAGAGGTTGGCTGGGCTACTTGCCTTATCGGTAGATAATGCAACGACAGCTTTAACACCTTGATCAATACAAGCATCAATCAAGTTCATTGCGCCAATAATATTGGTTTTAACACACTCAAAAGGATTGTATTCTGCTGTTGGAACAATTTTGGTCGCTGCAGCATGTACAACGTAATCTACGCCATGCAGCGCCCTGCTTAGTCTATCCTTGTCTCGTACATCACCGATAAAAAATCTAACTCTTTCATCATCCCCGTATAGCTTGGCCATTTCCCATTGTTTCATTTCATCTCTTGAAAAAATAACTAAACGACGAGGGTTATATTTTTCTAATGTTAATGGGACAAAAGCATGTCCAAATGAGCCAGTTCCACCAGTAAT
Source organism: Methylotenera sp. (assembly GCA_036675645.1). Classification (GTDB taxonomy): domain Bacteria; phylum Pseudomonadota; class Gammaproteobacteria; order Burkholderiales; family Methylophilaceae; genus Methylotenera_A. The sequence continues at coordinate 12,224 of JAKFEP010000185.1, forward strand.
AAGGATAGATGAGTTTTTGAGCATAATTGGTTTTAATTCTCTTCAGTATTTAACAATGGCGCGTGCATCGAAGGCCTGCTTTAACAAATCTCTAGGCAACCCAGTTGCAACTAACATACCCATCTCAAGTTGGAATAGCTTGTCGCATTTTTCAACTGTTGATAAACGATGTGCGATTATTATAATGGTTTTGGTTTTATGTAACGCGTAAATTGCTTGCATAACTTCATGTTCAGTCTCCGAATCTAATGCACTAGTGGCTTCATCTAATACTAGCACTTCTGGATTATGATAAAGCGCGCGTGCAATACCAATGCGTTGGCGCTGGCCACCCGATAGTCTGACGCCACGCTCGCCCACAATTGTTTCGATGCCATCAGGGAGTTGATTGATAAAGTCTGTTAGCTGCGCAGCCTCTATCGCCCTCAATACAGATGCGTCGTCAATGCTGTCTTTTGGTAAGCCGAATGCAACATTGCTCTTTAACGAGTCATCTGTAAGGTATATGGATTGCGGTACGTAACCTATTTGAGATTGCCAAACTTTAGCATCTTCACTAAGTTTTATACCGTCTATTTCTATAGCGCCGCTTGTCGCATGTAGTAATCCCAACAAGATATCGATTAATGTACTTTTCCCTGATCCGCTGGCGCCAATGATGCCAACAGTTTCACCCTTAGTTATTGTTATGCTAACGTTTTCTAGAGCTTTTATGCTGGCTCCAGTGTATGTATAACTTACCTGTTTAAACTCAATTTTATGCTCGAATCTTTTGGACTCACTATGAAGTAGTGAAGTGGACGTCTCTTCTGGTGCTGAACTATCTCTTAACTCTTTACTTAAAATATCAATCACTGGGGAATGAAATCGTAATGTTTGAAGTGCACCCAAAAGGCGGTTGGCTGATGGCATAAGTCTAAATGCTGCAGCGGCAAATAATCCTAAAGTAGGAACGATGGTAACTAACTCTACGCCATTAAAAGTCATGATAAAAACGAGCATTGCTAATCCAAAAATAGCCAAAAACTCTAGCCCAAGTCTAGGAAATTGTTGAATCATCACTTGGTTGCCGTTAGTTCTGGCACTTTCATAATTATGTAAGCTAAATTGCCGTAAAAAATCATTTTCGCGCCCATAGAGTTTAACTTCTTTTACACCACCAAGACCTTGTTGTAGATGTTGGATGCGTAAGCCATCATGATACTGTCGAGCTTTACCCCAGCGTAAAACTCTATTTCTAGTAAATCTATTAAAAATCAAGCCGGCCACGACTAAAACACTGACCACGATAACTGCGCCCATAGGTTCTATATAAATTAGTATGGCCGCAATGCCTACCAACACCATAATCTCTGTAATCAATAGCAGTAAGGCATTAATAACAAGTGTGAATAAAGTGACCTCGGAAGTTGCATTCCTAATGAGATCTGCACTATTTTTATGCAGATGAAATGTATAAGGCTGACGCAAATAAAAATTAAATAATTGCTCAGAAATCCTTCCCTGTAGCTTGTAAGCAAAGCTAGTTTGCCTCCATATGGAGAATGCAAGGAACCCGCTTTTGATTAAATAAATAAAGATCAGAAAAGCCATTGCGGCCACAATCAATTCTGTTTGACTAGGGTTGTTAAAGTAAGTTAATACTGGAGAAACAGCTGGATATTTGACTACGATATCGTCTTGCATCATCAAGCCAATTAAGGGTACGACTAGGCCAATGCTCATTGTTTCCAATAACATGCCAACAAACATCAGCAGCAAAAGGAACCAAGCTTTACGTTTTTCTACTTGAGTAAGTAGCGATAAAATCCTACTAAGCGCCACAATCATGTTACAAATGTACCTTTAAGAAACTTTCATAGGCAATGGCAAGCCCTGAGCTCAAAGGGGTTTGGGCTCGCCATCCTATGCTTTTCATCAAGTTAACATCCATTAACTTTTGCATTGTGCCATCTAATTTTGTTGTGTCGTAAACAATCTCACCATCAAATCCAACTAAGTCTTTGATTTCTTTCGCTATGTCAGCAATTGATATATCTTTACCACTCCCCAAATTTATTAGCGGTGGTAAACCATCATTTCTATCACTTGCTAACAGCGGTTTAAATTTTTCATCAGGTAGATTCAGTACAAATAAGCACGCCTCCGCCATATCATCACTATATAAAAACTCGCGCTTAGGCGTGCCTGTACCCCACACCGTCACAGTAGGCTGATGATTCTCTTTAGCCTCGTGAAATTTGCGTATGAGTGCAGGAATTACATGACTATTTTCAGGATGATAATTGTCACCTACCCCATATAAGTTAGTAGGCATTACTGCTAAGTATTGCGTCCCATATTGCCGGTTATAGCTCCAGCACATCTCAATACCAGCGATTTTTGCTAGTGCGTAAGGGCGATTTGTGGGCTCTAATTCACCTGTTAAAAGATATTCTTCCTTAATTGGCTGGGGGCAATCTTTCGGATAAATACAACTTGAACCTAGAAATAATAACCGTTTTACATCTGCCAAATACGACTGATGAATGACATTAGTTTGAATAGCTAGATTCTCGTGAATAAATTCTGCAGGATAGGTATTATTGGCATGAATACCACCAACTTTTGCGGCCGCTAAAACCACATATTCTGGTTTTTCTGATGCAAAAAAATCAGCAACGGATTGTTGATTGGTTAAATCAAGCTCTGCATGCGTCCGAGTTACAACATTACTGTAACCTTGCGCATTTAGCTGACGCATCAAGGCGGAGCCTACTAGGCCACGATGCCCTGCAACATAAATTTTTGCATTTTTATCCATGCTTGAAATCTACTCGTGATAATCCATGGCTTGATAACCGTGCTTCTTGACTAACTCGTCACGCTCGGCTGATTTATAGTCTTCACGGACCATTTCTGCTACTAGCTCGTCAAAAGTGATTTTTGGAGTCCAGCCAAGCTTCTCTTTAGCTTTACTAGGATCCCCTAACAGCGTTTCCACTTCTGTTGGTCTAAAATATCTTGAGTCTACTTGAACAATACATTGATCTTGCCAGTAGCCTTTTTCATCAACGCCCGTCCCACTCCATGTGATTTGTATGTCTAATTCTTTTGCTGCAGCATTCACAAAATCGCGCACACTGTATTGCACGCCTGTTGCAATTACAAAGTCCTCGGCTACATCTTGTTGCAACATTAGCCACTGCATCTCTACGTAATCTTTAGCATGTCCCCAATCGCGCAATGCATCTAAATTACCCAGGTACAAGCAATCTTGTAAGTTAAGCTTAATGCGTGCTAAAGCGCGAGTTATCTTGCGCGTAACAAATGTTTCACCACGAAGTGGCGACTCATGATTAAACAAAATGCCATTACACGCGTAAATGCCATAAGCCTCACGATAATTTACTGTAATCCAGTACGCATATAATTTTGCAACTGCATAGGGGCTACGCGGATAAAATGGTGTGGTTTCTTTTTGTGGGATTTCTTGCACCAAGCCATACAGCTCTGAGGTGGAGGCTTGGTAAAATTTAGTCTTCTTTTCTAAACCTAATATCCTGATGGCCTCCAGTATGCGTAAGGTACCAATGCCATCTGCATTTGCTGTGTATTCAGGCGTTTCAAAACTCACTGCCACATGACTCATGGCGGCCAAGTTATAAATTTCGTCTGGTTGTGTTTGCTGAATAATTCGAATTAAGTTAGTTGAATCAGTTAAGTCACCGTAATGCAGTACGAAGTTTTTGTTATCTACATGCGGGTCTTGATATAGATGGTCTATGCGGTCCGTATTGAATAATGAGGCACGGCGTTTTACACCATGCACAATATATCCTTTTCCCAACAAAAACTCGGCTAAATAAGCCCCATCCTGCCCTGTAACCCCAGTAATTAACGCAACTTTAGTCATTTTTACTCACTTTTCTACAACTCGACCATAAGTATCATCAAACCGCACAATATCATCCTCACCCACATAGTCGCCACACTGCACTTCAATAATCGCAAGTGGCTCTGCACTATTATTCGCTAGGCGATGGCGATGCGTTTTAGGAATATAGGTGGACTGATTAGCCTGTAATGTAAATTCCATATCGCCATTGGTAACGGTCGCTTCGCCTGAAACCACTACCCAATGTTCAGAGCGATGTTTATGCATTTGCATGGAAAGTTTTGCGCCTGGGTTGACCACAATGCGCTTAATCTTAAAATTTCCACCCTCCTCCAGCACGGTATAAGTACCCCATGGACGGTGGGCGGTTCGGTGGATTTCAGTCAGTTCTGGTTTATGTGCTTTTACCCGTGCTACTAAGGTTTTAATTTCCTCGGTACGATTTCTATCGCAAATTAAAGTCGCATCTGCGGTTTGAATCACCACTATATTATCTAAGCCAGCCGTGGCTAACAGGCTAGTTTGGCTCCATAAAAGACTGTTTGTCGTATCTTGCGCAAATATGTCACCGTGCAGCACATTATTATCTGCGTCTTTTTGATGGCGTTGGTAAATAGAATCCCAACTCCCAAGGTCGCTCCACGCCATATCTACTGGCACGACTGCAACTTTGTCTGCTTTTTCAGCGAGACCGTAATCCATAGATAAATTAGGGAAGTTTGCATAAGTCTCGGCAAAACTTTCATCAGTCATGTTGCTTATTTGCTTGGCCATTTCAGGCTGAAATTGCTGCAGCATGCCCATAAATGCGCTGGCTTTAAACACAAACATGCCGCTATTCCACAGGTAACCATCACGTACAAACTCCGCTGCTTTTTCAACATTCGGCTTTTCGACAAACTGTGCAACTTGATGGATAGGCAATGCGCCACTGTATGACAGTTTTTGACTTGGCTTTATATAGCCATAACCGGTCGCAGGCTCATGCGGTTTAATCCCCAGCAACACCAAGTAATCGTCTTGAGCGGCCAACTCAGCCGTTTGCCATGCCTCTAAAAACGCTTGGTTGTTGTCAATGGCATGATCTGAGGCAAACACGCCAATGATCGCATTTGGATTTTCCGTATGTATTTGCTGCACCGCCCATGCGATTGCCGGTAGGGTGTTGCGTGCACAAGGCTCTGCCAACACGTTAGCTATGGCCTCCGGCGCAATTTCCGCCAATTGACCTTTTACCTCAAATTTATGGTCTTCATGCGTTACTGTGAATAAATTGCTGGCATCCACATGAGCCAGTAAGCGCGCAGTGGTCTGCTGTAACAGGGTCTGCTCGCCATTAAGTGCCAGCAATTGTTTAGGCCTAAGCGTACGCGAAAGTGGCCACAACCGCGTACCTGAGCCACCACAAAGGATAATTGCATAACGCTGACTCATAACTGGCCTGCCTCTCCACGTTTTAATTGCAATGCTTCACGACGTAACTCTTCAATTTCCGCCTCCAGATTGGCATAGTCTTGCATTTTTATTTTTAAGAATCGGGCTGTGATGACCGATTTTTCTTCAATACCACTAGGTGTCAGCAAATACATATAGGCCATTTTATTTTTACTATTACGGAAGTTAGTGGCTTTTAACAAGCCTTTTTCAATCAAAGCTTTCAGGCAAAAGTTTGCACGCCCCAAGCTGATACCGAGCTCGCGCGCTAAGTCGCGCTGGCTAATTTCAGGGTTAGCCTCTAGTATTTTGAGTATTTTGTAGCGATATTCGTCTGTTAACATGAGTTAAAATGCTACCTGAATCTCACTCCGTTCAATCGTTGAACGCAGTTTAACAAGATTTATTCCCACCTTGCAAGTATTAATTCAAGATTTAATCAGACGATACCGGTAAATTTTTTAATCTCGCGCGCTTGACGTTTAGTTGGCCGCCCCAAGCCCCGCGCCCTTATAGCATAATCAGCTTCCTGTGTAACTTTGGCATTTTCTCGTTTCTGCAGACTAGTGGCGGTTTCTGTATAGAGTAAAGCCGCTTCAGGCGCACCACGGCGCACATTACTTAGGCCAGCTACTTCGCATTCAATTTCTACATCTTTACTGCGGATGCTCACCAACATACCAATTTTCAGTTCTTTGGCAGGCTTAGCTCGGTCACCTTCCACCCGCACTTTGCCACTATCAACTGCATCCGAAGCCAAACTACGGGTTTTAAAAAAGCGTGCTGCCCATAACCACTTGTCTAATCTGCATTTACTGTCTGTTTCGGCCATACTTTAGCCTTTTTTAGGCTGGTTACTTTCAAGCGTTTTACGATAACTCGCGAGCGTAGTTTCGGCTTTTTCCATCACCGTGCCAGCATCGTGCTGCGTTAAATAAGCAATGCCTTCTAACACGTGGTCAATGGCAATAATATGAAATTGTCCTTGTTTAACCGCATCTGTCACTGCGCTGTCTAACAACAAATGGCGCTGGTTACGCTTAGGGATAATTACGCCTTGTTTACCATTTAAGCCCAAGGCCAGACATACCCTAAAATAACCTTCTATTTTCTCGTTCACGCCACCAATCGGCATCACTTCGCCAAATTGATTGAGCGCGCCAGTGACCGCAATGCCTTGTTGAATAGGTAAATTGGCCATGCTGGATAATAGTGCGAATAGTTCTGCACATGAGGCTGAGTCACCTTCAACGCCGTTGTATTCTTGCTCAAACACCAGCGACGCATTCAAACTTAAGGGTGCTAAATGGCTAAAGCTGGCACTAAGCCAGTTTTGTAAAATAAAAATACCTTTGTCGTGGTTGGGGCCGCTCATATTCACTTCGCGGTCTATATTAATCAAGCCTTTAGCACCTGGGTAGCAACGCGCCGTGATGCGGATTGGTGAGCCAAAACTGGCATCGCCCAGCTCAATATGCGTCAAGCCATTGACCTGCCCCACTACCTCGCCTTGCACTTGTATCAATAGTTCATTGTCAATAATCGAGTCGCGAATTTGCTCCTCGAAGTATCTATTCCTGGCTGATTTAGCCTGAATAGCCGCGTCGACATGCAGCGCCCGCACTAACTCAGCACTGCCCGCAAAAGCGGCACTTTCTAGCATAAGCCGCTCTAAAAACGCGAAATTGGTACTAATGCGCGTCTGGTCTTCTTCTAGTCGCTGCAAGGCACCAATCAAGGTTGCGACTGCTTCGCGGTCAAAATGTGGTATCTGGTGTTGTGCGCACTTCTGCGCGACAAAACCAGCAATGGCAGCATAGTTTTCACTATTGGCTAAAATACGCTCGGCAAATTCCACTTTAATCGGGAAATAATCAAAGAAATCAGGATTTTGGTCTAGACAATCATAAAAGTCTTCACGTGTTGCAATTAACACCAATTTGATATGCAAAGGTACCAGTGTATTGCTCAGCACACTGCTGACATTTTGCGAACTGCCACCTACATCTTCTATTTGTAAGGTGCCGTTGCGCAAAAAACGATGCAGCTTTTCAACCATCGCAGCACCATTGCTCTCGTCGCTTAATAAATCACGCAGATGCAACAGCAGCATACCACCATCGGCCTTGTGTAAATTTCCTGCACGCAAACGCAAAAACTCAGGCGTGGCGCTATCTGGTGCACTATCTAACCCACCAAATAATGAGACTAAACTCGGGTCATTATCGTAAATGACTGGTTGGTAATGCGCATCGCTATTTACAGTCAGCACATTTACGCGAAAACGCGCAAAAAAAGTCTCATTAATGAGGTTTTCTAGATTGTTTTCTGCATCCGTGTTGGTTTGCTGCCAAGCAGTTAAATAGGCTAAACACTCTTGCTCTACTAATTTAAAATAATCACCTAGTGCCGGTTTATATACTGCAAAGGTATTATCCAGGTTGCTGATTGCATTACTCAACCACGCTTGGGCGATTGTGATCATGCTTGCTGTGCTGCCAGCCGCTGCAAACTTGGGCATTTCAATCATTAAAGCGCGGGCAAAACTATCCATCTCAAGGCGTAGTTTGTTGCCAAAACCCGCAGGTAATTTAGCCAAGGTAGGCTGCAGCACTTGCTCAAAATTGCAAATGGCCACGATATCCTGCAAATCGACTGTGTTGTTTTTTGCTACTTCTTGCATCGCACTTTGCATGAGCGAGGTGCGACCGCTACCCTGCTCACCCAGCACCAAAATATTAAAGCTCGGCTGCGGAATCTTTAGTCCAAACAAGGCCGCTTTTTTAGCTGATGTTTGTGCCACCCACGCATGGCTACTGCCCTTATCGGCCTTGTTATTGCTCAACAATTCTTCGGTCGAGCTAAACTTAAAATCGTTTAACTGGATTTCAGCGTTGAGTTGATGGGCGTTTAATATTTGCATGTTGATATTGCTCTTTTACTTTGTATTTAATTGGTGCTATTTGCTACGCGTTATTGCCAAAGGGCTATTTCCAACGGTCTTTGGCGACATCATCACTTAATTTTGCCTCTACCCAGCGCTCACCTTGGCTCGTCGCCTCTTTTTTCCAGAATGGAGCGCTGGTTTTTAAGTAGTCCATGATAAATTCACAGGCTTTAAACGCCTCGCCACGGTGTGCACTGGTGACAGCCACTAACACAATTTGATCGAGTGGTTGCAATGTGCCAACACGGTGGATAATCAAGCTATCAATAATATCCCAACGTTTTTTAGCTTCTAACTCAATCGCTGTTAGCGCTTTCTCGGTCATTTCAGGATAATGCTCTAGCGTTAGCGTATTAATACTGTCGCCATCATTCAGGCTGTTATTTGTAAACTCCCGCACCTGACCTACAAAGCTGACCAACGCGCCAATGTTGCCTTTATCTTGCCCTGCAAGGCGCATGGATATTAGCTCCAGGCCTAGGTCAAAATCTTCTGTTTGTATACGTACAGTCAATTTATCTACCTGCTAACTAACCACCAGTAACAGGAGGGAAAAACGCCACTTCATCCCCCGCACTGATTTTAGCCATATCATCCACTAAGGCGTGATTGATTGCCGCGCGAATCACTTGCTTGCCATTAAACAAATTAGCCCAGTTTTCACCGCGCAAGGCCAGGTAGTTTTTAAGAGCAGTCACGGTGACCACATCTTTCGGCAAGTCTATATTCTCAGAGGAATAATTCACCGATTCTTTAATTCTCGCGAAATATAAAATATTAATATTCATCTATCTATTCATCTATCCTCGAAAATAATTAGGGTTTCAAGCTTTTGCAGATTTATCTTCAATCTCTTCGATGATATCCAGCAAATCCCCAGAAGCATCGCTTAAAGGTTCATTACCCAGTTCTACGCGCTCTATCTGCTTGAAGCGATTCGAAATCTTCTGGCTAGATATATGCACTTCTTGTGCATTATCGTGTGCCTGGCGTATGTTATCGGCCAATTTTTTCATGCGCACATCAAAGCGTTCAAAATCCTTGCTCAGCTTACCGAGCTCATCTTTAATGATATGCACCTGTTTGCGCATTTCAACATCTTTCAGCACTGCACGCGCCGTGTTCAGAACCGCCATTAATGTGGTGGGTGAAACCAGCCACACCCGTTTGCTCATCGCGTAATCAATGATTTCGGGGTGATAAGCGTGAATCTCAGCAAACACCGCCTCAGCAGGGATAAACATAACGGCGCCGTCAGACGTGATATTCGGGATAATGTATTTGCTGGCAATATCGTCTATGTGCTTTCTCAAATCAGACTTGAATTGCTTCTCTGCGATATTCTGCGCCGCTTCCGGCAGGCTACTATCAAACATTTTGTGATAATTCTCTAGCGGAAACTTACTATCGACTGCAACCGTGCCAGTTGGGTCTGGCAAAAAAAGTGCGCAATCCACACGTGTGTCATTACTAAAAGTATGCTGCATTTTAAAACTATCCGGTGGCAGCACATTGCGCACCAAGCCTTCTAATTGCACTTCGCCATATGCGCCACGGCTACGTTTATCGCCCAACAATTCTTGCAGGCTCACCATATTGACAGTTAAGCCATCGATTTTCTTTTGCGCCTCATCAATGGTGGCTAACCTTTCCATCACACTAATAAAAGTTTCATTGGTCTTTTTAAAGCCCTCATCCAAACGCTCAGCCACTTTTCCACCTATTTGTTCTAAACGGCTATCGACGATTTTGCCTAAAATCTCTACACTTTGGGTCAGCGTCGTGGTGGCTTTTAACATCGTGTCATTAATTAAAGCTTGCTGCGCCTTACCTTGCTCACTGAGGGTTTTGTGCAAGGTTTCCAGTACGCTTTCACGCGTTTGAGCCAGGCTGCTATTTTGCGATAATTGCAAAGCTTGCATAGCGTCCCGGGTGGCTTGCAGTTCAGCCGACACCGTGTTTTTAAGTGTTTCTGCATTACCCTGTGAGGCAGTGTTCATGCGGTCTGCAAGCTTGTTTAGGCCGTCGTTTAGATCCAGCAACATAGCGCGGTGCTTTTCTTCTAACTGACTTAGCAACGCGGTGTTTTTGCTGTTAGCAAGCTCTCGCCAAGCCAGCCACAGCAGCAAAAACATCATCAACACTAAAACTAAGACTATAATTTCGTTCATATGGTTTATTATAAACCACACCGCCATCATCCTCACATGATTAAACCTAACGACTAAACCAAATGATTAAACTTAGACTTCTCATTGGCCAGTGGCTGGCTAACGTAACGCGCAAGCTTAAAAACAATTTTTACATCTATCTGGCCACCTTGTTTACTTTGCTGGTGCTGCTGGATGCCAGCGTGTTTCATGTCGGTGAAAATATGCGTGATCGCGCATTTGATTTCATGGTGAAACATCGCCTGTTTCAGCCGGCTCCAGATCAAGATATTGTCATTGTGGACATCAACGAGGCCAGCCTAAGTGCGTTCGCCAAAGAATATGGTCGCTGGCCTTGGCCACGGCAAGTGTTGGGCGAATTTGTAGAGAATATTCAAGCACAACATCCAAAAGCCATTGTGTTTGATATCGTATTTAGCGACGCCGATATTTACAACGCGGATAGCGACACTTATTTTAATGAAGTGATAACAGCTAGCGACAATATATTTTTCCCGATTTTACGGCTAGACCCCAGCCAAGACGCCTCCAGTGAGCTGAAGTTTGCGCAAATTCCGGGTTTAGCCCATACCGCAGAGGTCAACACAAACGCGACCATCGCAGCCATTTTGCCTTATTTTAAAGGCGCTCTAAAAGTAGGCAGATTGGGTACGCATAATGTCTATCCTGACAACGATGGCATTGTGCGCGAATATCGCATGTTCCACGATGAATCGGGCTGGCTACTACCATCGCTGCCCAAAGTGATTGCTGAGTTTAGCGGTGCAAATACGCAAAACCTGCCAAAAGACATGTTGATTAACTGGCGTGGCAAACCGTTTACTTATACATACGCCACCTTTAGCGATGTATTTACCGACATGGCGAGCAAAGACAAAAAACGTCCGCAAGATGAATTTACCAATAAAATTGTGATTATCGGCTCCACCGCGCCAGGATTGTTTGATATCAAGCCCACCGCCATGGACAAACAGTTCCCGGGCGTAGAAATATTGGCAACCGCCATCGATAACGCCAAGCGTGGTGACTATCTCAAAGTTTGGCGCGGCAAAACTCCTTACATTTTGATGAGCTTGCTGCTTCTTTGGTCAACAACCCTAGCGTTCTATCTTAAAGTCGACCGCGATAAATTCAACTCTATCTTTACGGGCAGCCAAATTGGCCTGTTAGTGCTGTCTTATCTGGCGATTAACTTTAGCAATACTTACTTAGACTTAACCGCGCCTATTTTGTGGGCGGTCGCGCTATTTGGTATTGCCAAGATTTACGCCTTGGCCACAGACCGTGCATTGCAGCGCTGGCTTGCCTTTGGTGTAAGCGCTGATGCTGCCCAACACCGGATATTACTAATGCCAATTTTAGTAGAAGCCCGCGAACCACTCGGCGATACCTTGTTGAAAAAGCTGAAACGAGAGATTGAACTGATTAGTAAAACGCCCAATAACATCGAGATTTTGCACGGTACGCAAAGCGGTATTTGGGGTTTGTTTGGCGATATGCTGGTAGTGAGTTGGATGTATGCCGATAGCAAAAAAGAATATGACGCAGCGGCCAAGCAAGATGCAGAAGCCATTAGTGCGCAACTGTCAACTTTAATCGCTGGCGTTGGTCTACCAAATAGCACGGTAACGCGTTATGCGCTGCATGAAGGTGCTTTAGTAAATCAAGCAGGAGTTAATCAGTCAGCAATTAATCAAACAAGCGCCAATCAATCGGTTGCAAGTACCCAACCTAGCTTGGCATCACAGTGGCGCAGCTTGTTTGCGCAAGCGGTGATTAAACTTGAGCATCAAGAAGAGTTAAAGGATTTAGCATGAAAAAACACTTAGCACTTTTATTAATTTATGCCCTAGCAGGGCCAATACCGACACTTGCTGGCCAAGCTGGCTCTTCATCTAAAGCGATTGCAATCAAAATGGACACCCTGCGTGCAGAACCATTCGTAGATGCCAAAACAGTTGGCACCCTGAATAAAAACGAATCTGTGGAAATTATCACAAAAAAAGGCGCCTGGTTACGCGTTAAAAGCAAAAAAACTACAGGCTGGGTGCGCTTGCTTTCAATAAAACGTGGCGTGGCCTCTAGTAGTAGTGGCAGCGCAATCAAAGACGTCGCCAGCGGCCGCACTGGCACTGGCAAAGTGGTTTCCAGCACCGGCATTCGCGGTTTAAGCGAAGAAGAACTTAAAGCTGCCAAATTTAACGAAGAAGAAATGAAAAAAATGGAAAGCTACCAAGCCTCTAGCAGCACGGCAAAAAGCTATGCCAGTGCGGGCGGTTTAAGCGCGACCAAAATGTCGTACTTGAGTGGAGTACAAAAATGAAAGTGACAGTGATGAGTAAATTATTAATCGGCTTGTTCTTATCTATTGGCTTAATTGCTAACCCTGCTTACGCACTTGATTTTGGCAAAGTGCTGGAAGACGCAGCAAAACAAAAGGTCGACGAAGTCATCAAAAGCGATGAGACACCTGCTGAAACCCCTGCTCAAGAAACCAATACAGGCGCAGCGACCAGTTCCACCACCAGCACCACGGCAGAAACCAATGCAAATGAACCCGCCAAGCCAGCCTTTAATTGGAAAAGCCCCAGTAAAGAAGAGGAAATTGCGCTTGGCCGCGAAATTACAGGCAGCTTATTGGGCGCGGCACCGTTAGTTAAAAACGCAGCGTTGCAACAATATGTGAATAAAGTAGGCCGCTGGGTCGCAAGTCAATCAGAACGTAGCGATTTGCCGTGGAAGTTTGGCGTTATTGAAAGCAATGATTTAAACGCGTTTGCGGCACCTGGCGGTTATGTGCTGATCACCAAAGGCCTCTACCAAAAATTGCAGAATGAAGCGCAGTTGGCCAGCGTGCTGGGGCACGAAATTGCGCATGTGGTAAAGAAACACCACCTAAAAGTACTACAAAAACAACAAGTGGTTAGTGCTGGCAGCGATTTTTTAAAAGAAAAATTAAGCAAAAAAAATAAACTAGCCGACAAGGCCATTGGCACAGGTGCTGAGATTAGTGCACGCGGATTGGATAAAGAGGCGGAGTTTGAAGCTGACCGTATGGGCTTGGTGCTGGCAGCACGCGCGGGTTACGATGCATTTAGCCTGGCGGAAGTACTGCAAACCATAGGCCAAACCAGTCAATCTGACGGTAGCGTGGCATTATTATTTAAAACACACCCGCACCCAGACGAACGCTTAGCCAAACTGGGTGATGCTGTAGGCAGTCAGTTAGACAATGTTAAGCCTGGCAAAACGCTGGAAAACAGACTTTATAAATTGAAGTAGCGCCAATTACTACACTACGGATTATTGCGTTACTGCATTTATTGTTGATTACACCATATCCCGCTGGCGCAATTCGCTTTTGATATAGGCATAGTAAATCGGCGCTGCCACAATGCCAGGTAGGCCAAAAGCAGCCTCCATACATAGCATCGCTACCAGCAGCTCCCACGCATTAGCGCGGATTTGGCCACCGACGATGCGCGCGTTTAAAAAATACTCCAGCTTGTGAATAATCACCAAAAATGCCAACGAGCCGAGAGCTACTCCCAGCGAATGACTCATGCTGACCACCACAATCACTGCGTTTGAGATCAGGTTGCCAACAACCGGTAGCAAACCGACAATAAAAGTAATGGCAATCATGGTTTTAGTAAACGGCAGCTGTATCCCCATCATCGGCAATACCACCGCTAAATAGATGCCGGTAAAGGTGGCATTAATCGCTGAAATACGTACTTGCGCGAATACGATATTGCGAAAGGCATCATCAAACAAGGTCGCGCGAGCGATCATGGCGCGGGCAAAGGGTTTGTAATTATCGCCGCTGACAAAGTCGTGCAGTGCCAACATGCCACCAATGACCATCGCCACCAATATATGGGCTGCATGACGGCCTGCTTCTTTGCCTGCAATTTGCAAATCAGATGAATGATCCCTCAACCATTGTGTGACCGCCTGCTGTAACGTGACCGCATTTTCTGGCAGCCGCGCATCTAGCCATTTGGGTAATATTTTGCGCGAATCTTCAACAATCTGTGCCATTTGCGAAATTAACATACTCAGGCCACCGGCATCGGAGCCAAACAGTGCCACCAAGCCCATGCCAATGAGCACCAGCAAACCAATGACAATGCTTGCAAGAAACGCCACTGCGATGATTTTTGCACCTCTGCCAGGTAAATGCCGTGCGATATAAGGCGATATGATATGCACCAGCTCAAACACCAGCAAGCCTGCCAGCAGCGCAGGTAGCAAATGCACTTTGAGCACAAAAATCATGGCAAACAGCATAAACAACCAAGCGGCTAAAGTTGGTTTATCTATACCCCAAATTTGGGGTCCTGCTTTATTTGCCTGGTTAGCCAAAACAACTCCTCTTAAATCAAAATTTTGAAAATATAAACGACTTAACCAAACCTGTTTAATAGTGCTTGGCTTTGCTGCGCGGGCAGATTTATTTTTACATGCACGCGCTGATCAAACGTCTTATCCAGCACCACACCTTGATGCTGAGTCACTGCATGCAACAAAGTATCAAGCTGGTTATATTCCACTGTTAAGTTAATTTCCTGCATCTGCACAAAATCCACTATTTTCGCTGTTTCTAAGGCCATTTTGGCAGTGCCGCCATACGCCCGCGCTAAACCGCCGGTACCCAGATTAACTCCACCATAATAACGTATTACGCCAACGCAAACGTTGATGAGTTGCTGTCCCTCCAGCATTTGCAAGATGGGCTTCCCGGCTGTGCCGCTAGGCTCACCGGCGTCTGAAAATCTTGGAACAATACCCTCTGCGGTTTTAACCCTAAAGGCATAGGCCAAATGGTGTGCATTTTGGTGTTGCATGGCAATCGCGCGCAAAAAACTACCCACTTCAGCCTCAGTTTTGCAACTAGCGGCCCATGCCAAAAATTTAGATTTGTTAAT
>JAKFEP010000014.1:0-27411 GCA_036675645.1 Methylotenera sp.
TGCGATGTGGCAGAAGACGCACAAATTGACGCCCTCTTCCCTGCACTCGCCAAACATTGGGATGGCTTGGATGGCTTGGTGCATTCACTAGCTTTCGTTCCAAAAGTCGCACTAGAAGGCGATTACTTGGATGCTGTCAACCGAGAATATTTTAGAATCGCACACGATATCAGCTCTTACAGTTTCTCTGCGCTGGCAAAAGCGGCTTATCCCATGATGCAAGGCCGTAATGGTAGCTTACTAACGCTTTCTTACTTGGGTGCAGAGCGCACCATGCCTAATTACAACGTAATGGGCGTCGCTAAGGCCAGTTTAGAGGCCAATGTACGCTATTTAGCACAAAGCCTAGGCCCTAGGGGCATCCGCGTTAATGCAGTGTCTGCAGGCCCTATAAAAACGCTTGCAGCCTCTGGTATTGCCGACTTTGACAAAATGATCGGCTTTAACGAACGCCATGCTGCGTTGCGTCGTAATGTTACCATTGAAGAAGTAGGCAATACTGCTGCGTTTTTGTGTAGTGATTTAGCGTCGGGTATTACAGGTGAAATTACTTATGTAGATGGCGGCATGAACATTACCGCAGCAGGCCAGATAGATTAATCAGATAGGCCGTATTTGATTCACAGCGTAGCTCTTTAACAAAAAGCCGATGTTTCAATCGGCTTTTTTGTTGTTGTACCCATTAGGGATTACAAAGCTTACTGGCTAGAAGTTTCGAGTAATTTACGATTCACTACAATGTCGCTTTTAGCTTTGAGCGATTTGCCATACGCACTCAAGTATTCAGCGGTAATCGCATCCTGCAATTCGGCTTCTGCTGTTTTTTTGGCTTCTTCATCTGACGCTAGCGCATTATCTATGCGACTCACCTGTACGATAGAGTAGCTATTTTTACCGTTCATAAAGCCAATATAGCCTGGTAATTTGCTACCATCGATTTTGTAGGCATTGTTCATCACAATATCAGTAAAGCCTTGTGCATTTTTTCTATCTACCGTCACGGTAGGAATCCATTCTAAATCATCCACCGTACCGCCCGTCTTGAGTTTGGCTAAAGCCGCTTCACCTTTTTCTGTGACCAATTTTTCAGCAGCTTCCAATTTTAGCAAGGCTTCAATACCACCTTTAACTTCATCAAAAGTACGTGGTGCCGATGGTTTATACTCCAGCACACGAGCCGATACCAAATTGTTGGGAGAAACTTCTACTGCCTCAGAATTGCGCTTTTCTTTAAGCACTTCGTCTGCAAACACCAGGCCAATCAATTTTTCGCTTTTAAAAAACTTAGCGCCATCTTCGCGGCTGAGCCAACCACTGGTTTGGAGCTGAATGTTAAATTTTTCTGCCACAGGTTTTAAACTGCCAGATTGTTCATATACCGTATTGCTGAAATCTTCAGAAAGCTCGGCGTATTTAGCCTGGGCTTTTTGCCAACTGAGCTCGCCTTTAATTTGTGCCTTCATGCTATCAAACGAAGTGCTTTGGCCGGTAATGCCAGTCACTTTAATAATATGATAACCAAACTCAGATTCCACGATGTCACTGATTTGATTCACTTTCATACTGAATGCTGCCTCTTCAAACGGCTTGACCATCGCGCCACGCGCAAAACTGCCTAAATCGCCGCCTTTTGTCGCTGAACCAGGGTCTTGTGAATGCTTGATCGCCAGCTCTTCAAATAATTTCGGATTTTTCTTTATCTGGGCCAATAAATCGGCTGCTTTTTCTTTAGCTGCAGCTTTTTCCTCTGCTGTAGCGCCTACACCAAACCCTATTAAAATATGGCTCGCTTGACGCTGCTCATCACCTTGAAATTTTTCGGCATTTTCTTGGTAGAATTGCTTCACTTCATCATCAGAGACCAGCGTTTGAGCGACTAAACTCGCCGCAGAAAGCAGTGCAAACTCCAGCTTGACTTGCTCGGGTGTTTTAAACTTAGCTTTGTGCAACTCGTAATACGCTTTTACTTCTTCAGGCGTCACTTTTACTTGTTTAATATATTCAGCGGTTTTAATGTCTGCCACGCTGATATCACGTTGTTGATGCGCGAATTTCAATGTTTGCTCAGCTACACTTTTTGGCACAAACACTAAGTTAGCTAAGCCTTCGCGCGCTTGCTGCGTTAACATGTCAGCGCGTCTGTCGCTCTCAAACCTAGAGGCAGTCAACCTATTTTGCTCAAGCGTTTTTTGATATAACTCTTCAGAAAATTTGCCATTTTCTTGAAACTCCGGCATACCCAAAATATGTTGGCTCAATTGCTCATCACTAATTTTAAAATTAGCATCCCCAATTTCTTTGTTGACCAAACGGCGCGTAATTAAGCCATCTAACACCGATTGCTTCAATCCCTCACTTTCCAACATTGCCGCGTCTACCTTTTGGCCTTGCGATTGTAAACGGTCGCGCACCGTATCTACAGCATTGCTGTATTCCTGGATAGAAATTTTATCGCCATTTACCTTTGCCACTGCTACATTGCTACCTGCATCGTTTAGGTAAGAATCTATACCAAACAGTGCAAATGGAATAGTAATAAGCGCCAAAATAACTTTAGCCAACCAGCCTTGAGTGTGTGCTCTAATTGCCTCTAACATTCGTTACTTCCTATCAATTTTTACGGTATTTTTTGCTGAGTCTTGCCCAGCGCATCATTATATATCAGTTGCATCAAAGCTTCTCGTAGTTGATAGTTCAGCCTGCAATAAGTTCTTACAATGCCTACAAAAAAACCATCAGTGCTTTAAAAATAACTTAGCTCAAAAGCCACACAAACACTGTGATTCAGCGCATATGTGAATCATCAAGCAATAAAAAAGCGAGCTAAAAAGCTCGCTTTTTTATAAATTGGCGGAGTGGACGGGACTCGAACCCGCGACCCCCGGCGTGACAGGCCGGTATTCTAACCAACTGAACTACCACTCCAGTTTTACTGCTATTTACAACTATCCACACAATCGCACTAACACCACACACTTCAAAATGAAAGAGTGCTAAAAATCTAGCACTCTTTATATCATTATTCGAGGCGACGTTAGTTAGTTATTGGTGGGTGCTAACGGGGTCGAACCGCTGACATTCGCCTTGTAAGGGCGACGCTCTACCAACTGAGCTAAGCACCCTTTTACTTTATAAAGTGCTTTAATAAAGCATTGCAACTAACTTAATTTGCTGATTAATCACTTAACCAGCAAAGACCATTAGTTTACAGCATCTTTAAGCGCTTTACCAGCCCTAAACTTAGGAGAATTTGCTGCTTTGATTTTAATTGTAGCGCCAGTGCGAGGATTACGGCCATTGCGCGCTTCGCGTTTGCCTACATAAAATGAACCGAAACCAATTAAAGTAACCAAGTTACCTTTCTTAAGTGCTGCAGTAATTGCATCTGTTGTCGCGTCTAAAGAACGGCCAGCAGCAGCTTTTGAAATGCCAGCAGCTTTTGCAATTTGATCGATCAATTCTGATTTGTTCACGAGTAATCCCCTCTAATGTTATTCACTAAAATAACAGGCGTATCCTGTTATGACTTTATATCAAGCTACAAAAGCCCCTGTCAAGGCTTTGCAGCTTATTTTGCGTAATTAATCGAAATAAATGTCCGCACGCACTACTAATCAATGGGTAACTGGGGCTTTATCATCATTTACAACGTCCACTGAAGCCGGCGCCACCGTCGCTGCAATATCTAACGGCTTATCTTCAAGCGGCTGCGGCAGACTTTCTAAAGCCAACTCTAATACTTGGTCTATCCACTTTACCGGGTGGATTTGCAATTGGCTTTTGATGTTATCTGGAATATCCACCAAATCTTTGACATTAGCTTCAGGAATCAGTACGGTTTTAATCCCGCCACGATGCGCAGCAAGCAATTTCTCTTTTAAGCCGCCGATGGGCAATACTTCGCCACGCAGGGTAATCTCACCCGTCATAGCGACGTCAGCGCGCGCAGGGATGCCTGTCAGCACTGAAACCAAAGCTGTTGTCAGGCCAATACCCGCACTCGGTCCATCTTTAGGCGTAGCCCCCTCTGGTAGGTGGATATGGATGTCTTTTTTCTCATAAAAATCTTCCGCAATACCTAGGCGCTTAGCACGGCTACGCACCACGCTCATAGCAGCCTGCACTGATTCCTGCATCACATCTCCCAGCTTACCGGTGGTAATGGTTTTGCCCTTACCCGGCAGCATCGCCGCCTCAATGGTTAGTAATTCGCCGCCTACCGATGTCCAAGCCAAGCCAGTGACCTGCCCCACTTGGTTATCTTTGGCTGCAATACCGTAATCGTAACGATATACACCTAAATATTTATCCAAGTTTTTAGAAGTCACATTCAATTTTTTGGCTTTGCTTGTTTCTTCAGTTGCTGATTGGGTAGGTTTAACGTTAGTTTTATTAAGCAGCAACTCTTTCACAACCTTGCGACACACCTTAGCGATTTCTTGCTCTAGACGTCGCACACCTGCTTCACGTGTGTAATAACGCACCATATCGCGAATGACGGTCTCTGGAAGCCCGATTTCATTCGCTTTCAAGCCATGTGCTTTAAGCTGCTTAGGTAGCAAATATTTCATGGCAATATTGATTTTTTCGTCTTCCGTGTAACCTGCTAAGCGAATAATTTCCATTCTATCTAATAAAGGCGCAGGTATATTCATGCTATTTGCTGTGGCAACAAACATGACATCTGATAAGTCGTATTCAACTTCAACGTAGTGATCTGCAAAAGTATGGTTCTGTTCAGGATCTAGCACCTCCAACAAAGCAGATGACGGATCACCCCGCATATCCTGACCCATTTTATCGACTTCATCTAACAGGAATAGCGGGTTTTTCACCGCGACTTTGGTCATGCTTTGCATAACTTTGCCTGGCATGGCACCAATGTAAGTACGGCGATGGCCACGAATCTCAGCCTCATCACGTACGCCACCTAAAGCCATACGCACGAATTTGCGGTTGACTGCTTTAGCAATGCTTTGCCCAAGTGAAGTTTTACCCACGCCTGGCGGGCCTACTAAGCATAGAATAGGTGCTTTCAGCTTACCCACGCGCTGTTGCACCGCTAAATATTCCACAATGCGCTCTTTAACTTCTTCAAGCCCATAATGATCAGCGTCCAAGATATCTTCAGCCGCTTTTAAATTTTTACTGATTTTTGTTTTACGTTTCCAAGGGATGCCGACCAAAGTGTCGATATAATTGCGCACCACAGAAGCTTCAGCGGACATTGGCGACATCATTTTGAGCTTTTTAAGCTCTGCATTTACTTTGGCAAGCGCTTCCTTGCTCATACCAGAGTTTTTAATCCGCGCTTCCAACTCGTCCATTTCGGCATTTTCGTCTTGCTCGCCCAGCTCTTTTTGAATCGCTTTTACTTGCTCATTCAAATAATATTCGCGCTGACTTTTTTCCATTTGGCGCTTCACGCGACCGCGGATGCGTTTTTCTACCTGAAGAATATCAATTTCTGATTCCATCAGATGCAGCAAATGCTCTAAGCGTTCGCTCACGCTCAACATTTCGAGAATTTTTTGTTTTTCGTCGAGCTTTAAGGTTAAATGCGCAGAAATGGTATCTGCCAAACGGCCAGCATCGTTAATGGTGGCCAGTGATGCCAATATTTCTGGGGGGATTTTCTTATTCAGTTTCACATACTGGTCAAACTGCGTGAACACCGTGCGCATCAACGCTTCGGTTTCACTTTCATCCTCAATCGGGTCGTTAATTTTTTCAGCTTTGGCTAAAAAACACTCTTCTGTCTCTACAAACTCAGAAACGCGTACACGATGCAAGCCTTCAACCAGCACTTTAACTGTACCATCGGGCAATTTTAGCATTTGCAACACGGTAGCCAGCGTGCCAATTTCATATAAATCTTCTGCGTCAGGCTCATCTTTATTGGCTGATTTTTGCGCAACCAGTAAGATTTGTTTATTACCGTCAGAGGCGATTTCCAAGGCTTTCACCGATTTAGTGCGGCCTACAAATAATGGGATAACAAGATGTGGGTACACGACTACATCGCGTAGCGGCAATAATGGCATCAGGCCATGTTGAGTTACGTCTTCTTGCAAAGTCTGTTCATTCATAAAATACCTTCGATTTCACACAGGAAAAATACCTGATGCTTTTAAATTGGGAACATTCTTTGATAGTTCAAGGGCTGACACTTACTTAATTAAGCGCCATAGCTTATAAACACTATAAACCACCTAATTTTATTTGCAATAGTCTGGAACGGTAAACGCTTGTTTTGACTATTAGTCGGATAAGCAGTGTTGTTTAACTGCAAGTTAGTCTTTTAGACTTTATTTTATAAGGATTGCTAGAAAACCAACTTAAGGCTTAATTAGCATTTTCGGCTGTTTTTTTTGTTGCGTCCTGATAAATCATAATAGGCTGAGACTGGCCTAAAATAGTACCCTCATCAATGACTACTTTGCTTAAATTTTCAATTGATGGTAAATCATACATCACTTCAAGTAAAGCGTGCTCCATAATCGAACGCAAGCCGCGCGCACCCGTTTTACGCTCCAGCGCTTTTTGGGCGATGACATGCAAAGCGGATTCTCTAAACTCTAACTCCACACCTTCCATTTTGAACAGCTTGATATATTGTTTGGTGAGTGCGTTTTTAGGTTCAGTTAGAATCGTCATCAGTGCCGTTTCATCTAACGTTTCCAATGTCGCCACCACTGGCAACCGGCCAATAAATTCTGGAATCAAGCCGAATTTAATCAAGTCTTCAGGCTCAACGTCACGCAATACGGCGCCAATATCTTGTGAGTCGTCTTTGCTTTTTACTTCCGCGCCAAAACCGATGCCACCTTTTTCTGAGCGCCTGCGAATGACTTTGTCTAGGCCATCAAATGCACCGCCGCAAATAAATAAAATATTGGTGGTATCTAACTGTACGAATTCTTGGTTAGGATGTTTACGGCCACCCTGTGGTGGCACGGAAGCAACAGTGCCTTCAATGAGCTTCAACAAGGCTTGCTGCACGCCTTCGCCCGACACGTCGCGGGTAATAGAAGCATTTTCAGATTTACGTGAAATTTTGTCTACTTCATCAATATAAACAATACCGCGTTGCGCTTTTTCAATGTCATAGTCACATTTTTGCAGCAATTTTTGCATAATGTTCTCAACATCTTCACCTACGTAGCCAGCTTCAGTAAGGGTTGTCGCATCCGCCATCACAAACGGCACGTCCAGCATACGCGCTAACGTTTGTGCCAGTAAAGTTTTACCAGAGCCTGTGGGACCGATGAGTAGAATATTACTTTTTTGAATTTCAACGTCATCTTTCACCGTGTTTTGTGAAATATGGTTATGGCCAAGACGTTTATAGTGGTTATACACTGCAACGGATAAGTTCTTTTTAGCTTGGGTTTGACCAATCACATATTGGTCTAAAATAGCGCAGATTTCTTGGGGTGTAGGCAGTGATTTATCAGTAGACTTGATGTCACTTAGATTTTGCACTTCCTCTTTAATGATATCGTTACATAAATCAACGCATTCATCACAGATAAAGACTGAAGGCCCTGCAATGAGTTTTTTGACTTCGTGCTGGCTTTTGCCGCAAAAAGAGCAATAAAGTAATTTTTCACCTTCGGCTTTTGTGGCCATGCAAATCCCTAAATCTTACTAAATACTTAAAATACTATCCCACAAACATCTTATTACGCTTGAGCGCGATTAGCAATAACCTTGTCGATCATGCCATATTTGACAGAATCTTCTGCACCCATAAAATTGTCGCGTTCAGTATCGCGATCAATCTCTTCTACGCTTCTGCCAGTGTGGTGCGCCAAAATAGCGTTCAACTTACCACGCAAATACATAATTTCTTTGGCATGAATTTGAATGTCAGATGATTGGCCAGAAAAGCCGCCTGAAGGCTGGTGTATCATCACGCGTGAATTGGGTAAGCTAAAGCGCTTATTCTTAGCGCCTGCAGCCAATAAAAACGCCCCCATGCTGGCCGCTTGACCTATACACAAGGTACTCACATCCGGCTTAATGAATTGCATTGTGTCGTAAATAGACATACCTGCTGTCACTGAACCACCAGGCGAATTGATGTAAAGCGAAATATCTTTATCCGGATTTTCAGCTTCTAAAAACAATAATTGTGCCACAACTAAATTTGCGGTCATGTCATTGACCGGGCCAATCAAGAAAATCACCCGTTCTTTGAGTAAGCGTGAATAAATATCATACGAACGCTCGCCACGACCGCTCTGCTCAATCACCATAGGGATGAGACCTAAAGCTTGCGGCTCCGTCATATTGTTTTGGCTATCTGTCATGTTATATATATTCATAATCAGTTAGTACGTTTAACCCGCCATTAATTCATCAAATTTGATTTTTTTTGTAGTTACTTTGGCTTTTTCTAGCACCCAGTTTACTACATTTTCTTCTGTAGCTAACGCTGCTGGCTCATCCAAACGTTGCACATCAGCATAATACCATTGCACTAATTCTTCCGGTTTTTCATAGCTGTTGGCAAAAGCATCTACTACCGCACGCACCTGATCAGCACTGGCTTGCAGGTTATTGCTATTTACAATTTCGCTTAAAATAAGGCGCAATGTTGTACTGCGTTTAGCTTGTTCTTCAAACATATCAGGCTGTAATTGAATATCTTTAGCCGGCATGCCGCGCTGTTGTAAATTGCGTGCAGTCATTTCCATCATGCGATTTATCTCAACGCTGACCAGCGCTTTCGGCACTTCTAATTTTGATTCAGCGATTAACGCTTGAAATACAGCCTCTTTGGTGCGTGCCTTCACGCGCTTTTCCACTTCTTGCTCAAGGCTTAATTTAACTTCAGCGCGCATGGTGTTCACGTCGCCGTCAGCCACACCTAAACTTTTAGCAAATTCTGCATCTACTTTTGGCAACACAGGTTGTGCAACGCTATTAAACGTGACTTCGTAACTAACCTTTTTACCAGCCAATTGTGCCTGATTGTAATCTTTAGGATATGTGATATCAAACTGCTTCACTTCACCTGCTTTAGAGCCGATTAACGCCTCATCAAATACAGGAATTCTGCCAGGCTCACCCAGCACCAGATCCATGCCTTGGCCCGCCGTGTCTTCAACTTCTTGGCCGTCAATACTTGCTTTTAGGCTGATATTTACGCGATCGTCTTTTTTAGTTGCGCGTTTGACTGGCTCATAACTGGTTCTTTGTTTGACCAGCACTTCGATTGTTTTCTCAACATCAGCGTCAACCACATCCAGGGTTGGTTTTTCGAGTTTGAGTTTAGTCAAATCACCCAGCTTCACTTCTGGAAACACTTCAAATGTCGCCACATACTCTAAATCAGTCGCTGCATCCGCAAATGGTTTATGCTCAATGTTAGGGAAGCCAGCAACACGCAGTTTATTCTCTTCTACCGCATCACCAAAGCTGGACTCTACTGCCTTGGAGTACACTTCATCGCGCACTTGACTGCCATAATGTTGGTTTACCAAGCCAAGCGGCGCTTTTCCTGGGCGGAAACCTGAAAATTTAGCAGTACGTGAAATTTGTGTGAGACGCTGCTTGATTTGTCCCTCTAAAGGCGCCAAAGGCACTTTTACGGTCATGCGACGCTCTAGATTGCTGATTGTTTCTACAGATGCTGCCATGTTGCGATTCCTGTATAAATGGTTTTCTGACGCAGAAAACTGTTAACTGACATTTAATAATATAGCTAGTTTAAAACTTATGGTGCGAAAGGAGAGACTCGAACTCTCACGCCTTACGGCGCTGGAACCTAAATCCAGTGCGTCTACCAATTCCGCCACTCTCGCATTTGATTTTGAAGCCAAAATCAATAAGTCGCATATTGTATCTCAAGTTTGCTCAATTTGATAAGCAAAAGCCACAACATCCATACAAAATCTTAAGCCATGTTTGATTAAACAAGCTTAATTTAGCATTGACAAGCAAGCCTTGCCGATAGCAAGATACAGGCTAATATTAATCATTTAAGAATAATTGTAAGTAAATTTATGCAAAATACTATTAACACCAACGAAACCAACATGTTGCGCGCAGAGCTAGAGCTTTTAATGAAAGAGCGCGATAATTTGCTGATCATTGCAGGCGCTTCTGCCGGCTTGATTGCTGAGCTTAATACCCACGATTTACCGATACGCACCGTAGAAGCCGCAGATTTATTAGCGACAACGATTAATAAGCTTTCTGAAGAAACGTTGCAGGACGCATTGAACTCAGTCCACGCAAGCATTGAAAAATAATCGCAGGCGCTTGATTAAGTAGCAAGGCTGCATCTGATGTCAAAGCACATTTCATCTAGCTTAATGATTGCACTGATGAGCGCCAGCCTTTTATTGACAGCTTGCGCTAAAGAAAAATATCAAGCCAAGCCAATTGACCAGCAACAAACTACCAAAAAAATTCTTGCAAAAAGCCCATTAAGCCCTGATTTTAAGGTTTATTTAATCAAACAAGGCTATAAAGAAAGCGAATTACCATTTGCTAACTGGGGCTTGAATGAATTGACGTTAAGCGCACTATATCACCACCCAAAATTAGATGTTGCTAAAGCACAATTAGCACTGGCCTACGCACAACTTGAAAGTGCAGGCCAAAAACAAAATCCAACCCTAAATGGCAGCATTGCCCGTAGTAACCAAGCCAACGAAGACATCCGGCCTTGGGCTTATGGATTAAATGTTGATATCCCGATTGAAACCGCCAATAAACGCCAGATTCGCATAGAAGAGGCACAGCATCTTGCGGAAAGTGCACGTCTCGATGTTGCCGACATGGCTTGGCAACTACGCACACAAGCAGCCAAAGATCTGCTGCGCTATCATGAAAATAAAGCACTACAAAATCAACTCACCAGCGAAGTTAAGAAACAAGATGAGCTGATCAAAATATTGGAAAAACGGCTGCAATTAGGCGCACTTTCTAACACAGAGCTCAATGCTGCCAAGCTGTTACAACAAAAAACGCTGTATTCACTTAACTCCGAGCAAGCGAAATCAGCTGAAATCCTTACCAGGCTTGCCTCAGACGCAGGGTTAACGGTCGAAAAATTCAGTCAAATCCCCATAAAACCTTTAGATACAGACGCAGCTTTATTGCTGCAAAGTAACTTATTAAGTACATCTGCGACGCAAAAACTTCAAGAAACAGCGTTGTTAAACCGTCTGGATATTCGACGCAGCTTAGCTAAATATGCCGCTGCAGAAGCAAAAATAAAACTGGAAGTGGCTAAACAAACGCCCGATATATCACTTAGCCCGGGCTATGCATTTGAATTTGGTGACCGCATTTGGTCACTGGGATTCTCTGCCCTACTCAACTTAATCAATAAAAACCAGACCCTTATTTCCGAGGCCATTCAACTGCGTGAAATTGAAGGTGCACAATTTGAAGCGCTGCAAGCCAAAATCATTACGGATTTAAGCCAAAGCTTGGCAATTTATGAAGCGAGCATGCAAAACGTGATACAGGTAAAAGAGCAACAGGCTAACCAATTGCTGTATAGCCAAAAACTGCAGCGCCAATTTGATGCTGGCTTAATTGACCGCTTGGCACTCACACAAAATGATCTCAATACAGAGTTATTAACTCAGCAGCTGCTGACAGCGCAGTTTCAAGCGTTGCAGGCTGCATTGGCAATTGAAGAGGTGATGCAGCACCCACTTTTTGATGACTTTTCTATGCCAACAGATGTTTCCATTGATACTAATAAAATTTCTATAAATAGGCAGGATTAAGCCATGAATAAAAAAATTGGCCTGATTATCATTGTTCAGGCTTTATTAATTATTGCGCTATTTTGGACGCTGGTTTTTTACGGGAAAGATGAGTATGAAGATTACCGATCAGAACAAGAAGAAGAGATTGAAACCCTGAACCGCGTTTCAGAAAATGATGGAGTCCACATTGTTAATATCTCACTGGCAGCACAACAAAATAGCGGCATTAAAACTGCAAAGGTGAACGCTGCACAGTTTCAAGGTGAAATTAAAAGCTTTGGTAATGTGGTTAGTATTGATAGCTTGATTGAAGCCAAAACCAAGTATTTGAACTTAAAATCAAATGCGGATCTTGTACGTGCTGCAAGTAGCCAAAATATGCAGCAATATCAAAGGCTTAAAACACTGAACGATGATGACAAAAACGTTTCAGACCGAGTTGTGCAAGAAGCGCTCGGAATCGTGAATGCAGATAAAGCCCAAGTGACAGCCAACGAATTACAGATACGAAACCTGCAGAACAATGTGAACTTACAATGGGGTGAGGCACTGGCTAAATTAGTATTTGCCGATAATTTACCGCCGCATTTGGCTAATTTATTAGATAGAAAAAATGTACTGATACAAATGACGCTACCTTTAAGCACTGCAACGCCAAAGTCTGGGGCTAGCATCATTGTTACACCGATAAATGACGCAGATACGCGTATTAAAGCTGTCTACGTGTCCCCTGCTTCAACATCTGATGCTAATGTTTTTGGTAAAACATTCTACTACAGCGCGCCAGCAGAGCAACTGCGTATCGGCATGCGCGTCAGTGTAGAACTCAGCAACAGCGCAAGTGATACTGTTAGCGGCGTTATTGTCCCAAGCAGCGCTGTGGTGTGGTATGCAGGCACGCCCTGGGCATATTTTAAACAGAAACCAGATCAATTTTTACGCAAACCAATCTCTACTGATACCGAAGTCGAAACTGGCTGGTTTAACCGAGAGTTAGATGCCAGCAACGAGGTCGTAGTAAGCGGTGCACAACTACTACTTTCAGAAGAGTTTAAATACCTTATAAAAAACGAAAACGATGATTGATATGAAGTTTGATTGCAGACTCATACCACGCAATGTTTTAAATAAAGACCTCACATCATGATGTCGGCAATTGTCCGGTTTTCGATTCGTTTTAATGGGGTAATTATTGGCTTGGCAAGCTTGGTAGTGCTGTACGGCTTGTACAGTCTCACCCGTAGTAATTTAGATGTTTTCCCTGAGTTTTCGCCGACACAGATTGTCATCCAAACAGAATCGCCTGGCTTATCAGCCGAGTTGGTTGAAGCTTTAGTGACACAGCCGATTGAAACCAGCATTGCCGGCACTGTTGGTGTAACCGACATGCGCTCGCAATCGATTCCTGGCTTGTCCATTGTTAACGTCTTTTTCGATGAGAAAACTGACATATACAGGAACCGGCAAGTCGTCGCAGAGCGCTTAAGCACGCTGACCAATCAAATTCCTAAAGGCATCACTCCTAACATTACCCCGCTCACCTCCTCGGCCAGCACAATACTGGGCTTTGGACTTACTTCTAAAAAGCTAAATCTAATGGAATTGAGAACGCTGGTGGATTGGACTATCACACCACACTTATTGGCTATTCCCGGTGTAGCGGATGTGAACATTTTTGGCGGTCAAGTACGTCAATTCCAAGTGCAAATTGATCCTGCAAAACTCATGCGCTACCAACTCAATATTAGTGAAGTTGTCGTGGCAGCACAGCGTGCTACAGGTGTCAGCGGCGCTGGTTTTATTGAAAATAGCAATCAACGCATTATCATCAATGTGGAAGGCCAAGCAACAACTGCTGCTACTCTAGCTAAAGCGGTGCTCTTGCATAAGAACGGTCTCAGCATCAAGCTAGGCGACATAGGAAATGTAATAGAAGGCGCAGCGCCTTCTATTAGCGCCGCCGCAATAAATGAAGAGCCTGGCATTTATTTATCTGTACAAGGACAGCTGGGGGCTAATACGCATGCGGTGACCCTAGCGATTGAGTCTGCATTAAAAGAGCTTAAGCCAACCTTAAATGGTCAGCAAGTCGTTTTGCATGAAGGCCTATTTAGACCTGCTAATTTCATCGAAACCGCAATTGATGGTGTGCGTAAAGACATCCTTATCGGTTCAATTCTAGTGATTAGTGTTTTGTTTTTGTTTTTGTTTAATGCGCGGACTGCATTTATATCTGCCACCGCGATCCCGCTTTCATTATTAAGTGCCATCGTGATTCTGAGCTATTTCAATATTGGCCTCAATATTATGGTCCTAGGCGGCTTGGCGATTGCGCTTGGTGAAGTAGTGGATGATGCCATTATTGATACTGAGAATATTTTTAGGCGCTTAAAGGAAAATCGCCTGCTTGCCACACCTGTTCCTATCTACAAGGTCGTGTTTGACGCCTCTATGGAAGTGCGCAATTCAGTGGTTTACGCCACCATAATCGTTGCTCTGGTATTTATGCCCCTACTGACTTTAAGCGGCGTAGCGGGCAAGCTATTCGCGCCGTTAGGAATTGCCTATATTGCCGCGATAATGGCTTCACTCGTGGTTGCTCTTACGCTGACACCTGCATTATGTTACGTGATGCTAGGCCATGGAAAATTAGATACCGAAGACTCCCCTACCATCAAATGGATTAAAAAAGGTTACGTTAAACTTTTATACCACATTGAAAAACAATACAAACTCATCCTGAGCGTTAGTTTTTTACTTATTGCATTAGGGTTAGGCATTCTGCCATTATTCAAAAGCCAGTTTATCCCTGCCTTGCATGAAGGCCATTTTATTATGCACATGACTGCTGTGCCGGGCACCTCAGAGCAAGAGTCTTTACGCCTGGGTAAGCAAGTCAGCAAAGTGTTGCGTAACATTAAAGGGGTGCAATCGGTAACGCAGTGGGTTGGACGTGCGCAAAATGGCGCAGATACCTTTGGCACCCATTACAGTGAGTTCGAGATTGAAATTGGCACATTGTCAGGTGAAGAGCAAGACCACATTCTGGCTGAGATTCGTGAACAATTGGCGGGTGAAGCCGTAGATACTGACGGTGATGGCGTCGCAGAAACGGGTTTCGTAGGCGTGAATTTCGCGATTAATACCTTCTTAACCGAACGTATAGAAGAAACCATTTCCGGTTATGCAGCCTCTACAGTCATTCACATTTTTGGCAACGATTTAGATGCCCTAGACCGTGACGCACAAAAAATTGCCAGCTTGGTAAATAGTATTAAGGGTGCTGAAGATGTACTGGTGCAATCGCCCCCAGGAACACCACAGGTGGTTATTCGGTTACGTCCAGAAAAGCTTGGCCTATGGGGTTTGCAGCCCGTTGACGTGCTAGACACCATCCGCGCGGCTAATGAAGGTGTACCGGTATCACAAGTTTACATGGGCAGCCATGTGGTTGGCTTGAGCGTGGTGCTAGAACATGAGGCGCGCGATGACATTGGCGATATTGGCAATATTCCATTGTTTAACTCGGATGGAAAATTACTGCATTTAAAAGATATTGCTTTTATCACGCAAGAGAATGGCCGCTCAAAGATACTGCATGCCGGGGCTAAGCGCATCCAAACGGTGACAGCGAATGTAGAAGACCGTGATGTAGCAAGTTTTACGGATGAACTAAAAAAACGCATTAAAAGCGATATCAGGTTAGGTAAAGGCAATTATCTAGAGTTTACTGGGGAAGCTGAAGCCAACGCCCAATCGCGCGAAGATTTAATTGTGCACTCCCTGCTGGCAGGTGTTGCCATTTTTTTGATGCTCTATATCGCGTTTGGGCGCATGCGCAATCTATTACTAACCTTTGCCAACCTCCCCTTTGCGCTAATAGGCGGTGTGTTAGCCACTTTTTTTACCGGCGGCTGGATTTCATTAGGTTCGCTGGTAGGCTTCGTGACTTTATTTGGTATCACCTTGAGAAACTCCATCATGATGGTCTCGCACTTTCAGCATTTGGTTGACGATGAAAATTGCTTATGGAACCTGGAAACCTGTATTCGCGGTGCTACTGAGCGCTTACCTTCTATTTTGATGACAGCGTTGGTAACCGCATTGGGCTTACTACCGCTGGCCATCGGCAGTGGTCAGCCGGGGCGCGAAATTGAAGGGCCAATGGCAACGATTATTGTAGGGGGGCTAATAACTTCGACGATATTAAACTTACTGATTATGCCTACGATTATGTTGCATTTTGGCAAGTTTGAGAAACAACAGGACTAGGCCAAATTAAGGCTTAGTCGTATTTGATATATTTAAATCTTGCGTCATCATTAGGTGTGCCTTGCAAAACACCGCCTTCAAGCGCTGGTTGCCAACCAATCACCTGCTCAATTTTAGATGCCAATTCAAAATCTTTATCAGTAATGCCTTTAGCGTCATGCGTACACAGCTTAACAATCACAAACGCATAAGAAACCGTTAAATCGGGATGATGCCAGGCAGCTTCCGCCAGGTGCCCTACCGTATTCACAACCATTAACGTAGCTTTCCAGCCACTAGTTTTATATTTGCGCCGTATCCAGCCATTTTCTAAAAACCAGTGTGGAAGCTCTTTTTCAAGCCTTTGAGTGATTTCCTGTTCGGAGTAAACTTTAGCTGTCATAGTTACTTAGTAAATTAGTGCAGAATCAAAGAGCCAAATTTGCTTAATTTCTGCTCGTCTATGCCATCTTCAAAGTGAACATGGTCGGTTTTCTTCACAATCCACGGTGAAAATTCCTTATCCAATGCATAATCACCGAATTCAGAATCAACCAATCCATCTTTGGTTACATCTTTGAGTTTAAGGTTTTCGCCTTTTGGTTTGATTGATTTCACTAAAACCAGATGCTTTGCATCTAACTCTTTGGCTAACCAGGCCGCTATACTGTCGGAGGTAGTGTCCCAGTTTTGAGGAATAGTATCGTCTGCAAGTACCATTTTACTGGGTAGCCAGATAATGCCACGGTGCTGCCAGCGTCGCTCATCAATTTCCATAGGCGTGCTTGCTGTGGCTAACGCCGGATTCATATTTGCCAACAATAAACCTAATTGATCCATCGCTAAAACGGCTAATCTATGGGCGCAAGTATCGCTTATTTTTGAGACCTTTTGTGCTTCGCGTACCGCATCAGCAAACACGCCGCCGCCGGGCACTATAATGATTTTTCCGTCACCGTATTTTGCTACTGCTTCTAACCAACATGCCAACTCTGGCGAGCCTAATAAGCTACCGCCGATTTTTACTACCCACATGGATTTACCCTTTAATTGATTTTTTTCCATAGCGGCTTGATTTCCTTTCAACTCAATATGTTAAGTTAAAATTACTGGCTTGGTTATTAGTATTGTTACACTTAAAAATGTTGGATTCTTATTGCTTTTCATTTTTAAGAAGCTTAAATCATAGCCTCATAAAAAACTTCATGATTGTTATTAGATTAGATGCCTTATCTAAAGTTTCAGCATATTCTTTTGATGCCTCTGAGTCTACCACTATACCGCCTCCAGCATAAAAAATTAAATGGTTATTCACGCATACTGCAGTACGGATGGCGATATTGCTGTCCATATTGCCATCAAAACCAATATAAGCAATGCTGCCGCAATAAATACCACGGCGGTGCGGCTCTAACTCTTCAATAATTTGCATCGCCCGTAACTTGGGCGCGCCAGTAATCGATCCGCCAGGAAAACTGTCACGCAATATATCTACTGCAGTCTTACCTGCTTTCAGCTTAGCCACCACAATACTGACTAAATGGTGCACGTTAGCAAAGCTTTGCAGTTGAAACAGTTTAGTTGCCTTTACTTGATTGCAGCTTTTACTTAAATCGTTACGCAGTAAATCCACAATCATCACATTCTCCGCTTTATCCTTAGCACTATGCAATAGCTCGTTTGAGTAAATCAAATCTAGAGCAACATCACTTGAACGTGGTCGCGTGCCTTTAATGGGGCGAGTTTCAACATGATTGCCGCTGACCTGGATAAAACGTTCTGGTGAGTGAGAAAGCACCTGAAAATGTACATCATCGTTTAAAGGCAACTGCATGTAAGCCATAAATGGGGCCGGGCTATGTGTGCGTAGTTTTTTGTACATCTGCCAGCTATCCCCTTGTACTTTGGCAGAAAAACGCTGTGCTAGATTCACCTGGTAGCAATCGCCGGCACTAATATAGGCTTTGATTTTGGCAAAGGCTTGCTTATAAAGTGCCTCCGGCAAATTAGATTCAATAGGCGATGTAACAATGAAAGGATGATCTTCCATTTTGGCTTGATACGGCAGTTCAAAACGTCGACATAAGCTTTCCCAATTAGTCTGGGTAGATTCACAAAAACCATGCGAGACCAAGTGGCAAGTTTTTTCGTGATGATCGACCACGATTGCCCAATCGTAGATCCCAATCACCATTTCTGGTAGCTGCATGTCGTCGTTACTTAGATTGGCTAGCTTTTCCAGGCGGCGACCTAAATCATAGGAAAAATAACCCAATGCACCACCAGCAAAGGGAAAGTGCGTATGGGGTGCAGCATATTGGCTTAATAAGTTTTTTAAAAGCTCAAATGGGTTTTCATCAGATAGGTTAACTTCAGTAGCTTTGACTATTTCCGTCTGCTCCCCCTTAGTCACTAGAGTCATAAATGGCTCTGCCACCATAATGTCGTAGCGACCATATTGGCTGCCTGGCAACCCTGTCGCAGCATCCAGCATCTGCCCACTGTCCAGCAATATGGCCCATGGTTGATGTGCAATGCGCTCAAACAGCAGGCTACTGTCGTGATGGTATGGTAGTTGCTGGATTAACATACTGTTGAATTTACGCGCAAATATGCCACTGCGTAGGCAGGAAAGCATACATCAACGGCCTGCTGAGTTGTTGAATTGGCATGCCCTGTCGACCGCATGGATATCGCCTGGTAGGCAGGCATGAAATGATGCCTCAAATCGTCAGCAATGGCTTTTACCATAAAACTCCCAGCGCCAGCGCCGATAATCGTCATATTTGGTTTCAGATGCTTGAGTATGGCAGTTTTAATTTGCCGCAACTGTAAGTTACGACAAGCATGTGCCAACTTGATCCACTTTTGACCATCTTCATTAAAATCGTGTTCATTTACGTCGCGGCCTATCATTCTTGCCAGTCTACGAGCAGATTCTAGCGGTGTTTTTCCCTTGCCATCGGCGCTATCAGCCATGTCATATTCTGGCGCAAGCTTGCCTGTCAGTCGATAAACATCGGCCATGCTGGCAAAGTACTCAGCCGCGACATTCGTTTCGTTGCCTTCAAACTCCAATTTTTGTGCCAATGCCATCACTGGTGTACGAACCACGCCGGTATAGACGAGATTATCAGCTTGCATGCGATAGGCATCCGATAAACCATCACAAAGCACTTTGCCGCCCTCAATGGCAATAATATCGGTTGTGGTACTGCCAACATCTACAAACAGTGCATCTCGCATATGCAGAGCAAGCGCGCTGGCGCTGGCATGCCAATTGGTTGAAGCAATGTTATCTGTGACTGCTGCAACACCTTGTAGCGGCACAAATCCGATATTAGCCGCATAAAACAGCGTCTGTTCGCCCAGCAAATCAGTAGCGACTTTGGCAATTTCGCACACACCTTGGTGTCGATTTTCAAATAAATCTACCAGCTCACCCGTCATGGTAATCGCATGGCATGCGCTGGAAGATCCTATCTTAAAGATTTGGAGAACATCTACAATCGCTCGCTGCAAATAATCAAGCCCTTTCCACAGTGGACAAGGCAATTGCAGGCTGCTAATGACCTGGCCGTTAGCATCCAAGAGCACTGCCTTTAAGTGCGCACCACCGATATCCCAACCAATAACATTAGAAGTCATATTAGATGCCATTAGACATTGATACTCACTGGATTTATTTGCAAAGTTGGCCACCTATAATCGGGCTGATCCAATGTATTGATAATCAACTCAGCTGGGTTGGCACCAATAGATTCATGTAAGCCGATATAAGCGGTGGTCAGGCGCGGGTTAATTTCCACCACAACAACCTCATCACCATCCACAATCACATCAATACCGACATAACCCGCCAAATTGGGCAGTGCTTGCGCTATTTTATTGGCAATAAACTCAAATTGCGGCCAATAATCGCGCATGCCATTAATCACCCCACCAGTATAGCTAAGCTTTTGATGTTGAATTTTAATGTGTTGTGTATTACAACTTAATAATTGCGCTTTTCCGTGTTGCATCACACAAGAGATACTACCCGCGTCACCAGCCTGAAAAGGCTGTATCACGTGCGACATTTGCTTGTGATTAGCTATTATCCAGCCCTCTAAATCACCTGCGTTGTTAAAACATACCGTGTCACTACAACCTGCGCCATCATTGGGTTTAGCCAACCAAACCTGGTGATTTTTTGGCCAATTTTCCAAGGTGTAGGTAGGAATACTGGCAATACCCGCGGCTTCCAAAGCGAAGTAGGTATCCATTTTTTTACTGGCAACTTCAATTGAGCCAAGCCCACAACCCAATAGCAGTGGATCTTGCAGGCCATTTGAACTAGGCTTTTCGGCCATTTGCGTGAGTTTTTTAAGTATACCGCCGGTTTCTGGTGCAATTAGCCACACCGCATCTGCAGCCTGCATCTGCGCTTGCCATATATCCCAGACATCCTCATGTTTGTTAACCCCAATGCTGGTGAAAAATTCGCTAAAAGCAAAGCTATCTTTAACCAAACGTAAATCGATTGTTGTGCTTATTTCGTAAGGCAACTCGCTCAGATCTTTTAGCAGCGCATCGCGCATCAACACGCCCTCTTTTAGCAGGCTTTCTGGTAGCGCTTCAGCACACAAACCACCGCCAGTGATAAACTCGCATACAAATATTTTCTTAATTGGCATAGTTACGAAAGGTTGATGTTGCAAGTCATTCCCGTTATCGATTTAAAGCAAGGTCCACTAAACGAATGTCATGTCGTGCATGCCAAACATGGTCAGCGTGCCAGTTACCAGCCGATCAAGTCCATTTTAAGCGACGCTAGTGATGTTTTTAGTGTGGTAGAAGGCTTATTAAAATTATACCCATTTCGTACCATCTACATCGCGGATATTGATGCCATTTCTAATACTGGCAACCATTTTGAGAAAATTGAATTACTCAGTGACCAGTATCCGCAGGTGGTTTGGTGGGTAGATAACGGTGTGCGCAATGCCAATGCACACATTTTGCATGCCCCGCAAGCCAATATTCGTGCAGTGTTTGGCAGTGAGAATATTCATAGCTTGCAAGATTACCAGGCTGTGAGTGATACATATACCAGCCGACAGGTGCTATCGCTGGACAAGTTGGATAACACAGAGCTAGGGGCGCCAGAACTTTATACCACAGGCTTGTATTGGCCAGATGATGCGGTTTGTATGACACTTAATCATGTGGGCAGTAAACTGGGGCCAGATGTCGTTCGCTTAGAAAGCTTAATGCAGCTTAACCTTTCACGAAAAAAGCCAGGCAATATTTTTGCGGCGGGTGGCGTGCGTAATATTGATGATTTACTGCAACTAAAGCAGCTTGGCATCGCCGGTGCACTGGTAGCGAGCGCGCTACACAACGGTGAAATTACAGCCCAACAATTATCAATACTCGCGCAGTGACAAATTAAACTTTACAACGTCCTCTCCTGCAGCTTGATGCTTATTGGCCTGCAGAATACGAGTGGTGGTGTACTGAAAACCTTGGCCTGTCCCAATTAATCGGGCTTTTTAATTGGAACATACTTACTTTGCCTGGAATGGATGCGTCGAGTCTTTGTAATTTTTGAGCAGATCATCTACTTTAGGCTCACGTGCCACGGCATTCTTAATGGCCTGCTTAGTGGCTCTATAGTTCCAATCCTGTACCCGCCTGTCATCGTCCGCTTTACGGTCTATAAACACGCCTACGCAAATAAACACATCATCGGCCTCATCTTTAGGGATCGTTCCATCAGCAACACAATCCATCACCGCCATTGAGACACCGCGTTGCGCTGGGCCAAACATCTGTAGTGCCTGCTTGCCATTTTTAATCGTCACTTTATTAAACATAACGGTAGCTGGCTTGGTCATCATATTCGGTGCTGTAATTGCCAGTAAACCATTAGCGCCATCTTTCTGGTCAGTCAGCGCGCGACAGAATGCCTGCTCTGCATAACTGCCTCGCGGCCCCATTACAAGGTCAATATGCGCTACATTAAGCAAATCCAGACCATGGCCATCAGCACGGTCTTCAATAACGAGCGCTTCTCCTACGAGTACACGGTCAATCACTGCCATTTTTATTCTCCTTTTTAAAAAAATTGAATTAGTTTTGCAGCTTAAAATTTGACAACTTAGCAATATAAAAGTGCAGGCATTTCCAGGCAGACGAAAAAAAACGAGTGGCGTAACCACTCGTTGCAATGAGCCGCTTAATGTAGAAGTATTATTCTAAATTGGCGTGA
Organism: Methylotenera sp.; assembly: GCA_036675645.1. Classification (GTDB taxonomy): domain Bacteria; phylum Pseudomonadota; class Gammaproteobacteria; order Burkholderiales; family Methylophilaceae; genus Methylotenera_A. The sequence goes on from JAKFEP010000014.1 coordinate 22,243, forward strand.
ATCGCGCGCATACCTTCTTCAGTCAAACCCTTGGCAAAGATATTATCCGCAATTATCGCTTCTAGATAAATCAATGTTGAAAGCTCAAATTGTGAGCCCATAGGCATACCCTGTGTGAGCGGGAAGCTAGCATCGTTGCCGATTTGAATCGTTAAGTCAGCCACGTCAGCCATAGCTGACGATTTTTTCATCGAAACTACAGCCAATTTAGCACCTACAGATTTGGCTTTTTTCACAAATGGCAACAATGTCTCTGTTCCGCCAGAACCTGAAACCAAAATCAATAAATCGCCAGCTTTAATAGCTGGGGTCACTACTTCACCTATCATGCTGACGTTGTAGCCAGAGTGCACCAAACGCATGGCAAAAAAGCGCGACACTAACAATGAACGACCTGCGCCGCCAATGAATATGCGGCCTGCAGCGTCAACCAACTGCATTAATTTAGCTGCGTTACTTTTGTCTGTTTCAGACAAAATAGTGGTTAAACGATCCAAAATAAGTTTTTGACTATCCATATTATTTTCCTCAAATTATATAAAAAATCCCGACGCATCACTGGGTCGGGATTTTAAATTGCTCATGTCAATAATTGCTTATTGATACAGGGTTTAATTAAAACAGTTTAATTAAGCGTGAGCGATTTTTGTGATTTCAGCAGCAGAAGCAGCAGGGTCAGCAGCACCGTAGATAGCAGCACCAGCTACGATGATTGTTGCGCCAGCGTCACGTACTTGTGCAGCTGTAGCCGCTTTAACGCCACCAGCAACAGAGATTTCTAAACCTAAGCCTAAACCAGCAACCATAGCTAAGTCAGCAAATGGTGTTTGGCCAGCAGCTTGTTGGTCTAAACCAGTGTGCACGCCAATGATGTGTGCGCCTAATTTAGCCACTTCACGTGTACGTGCTTCTTTGTCAGCAACGTTGATCAAGTCAACTTGTGCTTTTTTGCCGTATTTGTTGGCAACATCGATAATACCTTTGATTGTACCGATATCAGCACAACCTAAAACTGTACAGATGTCTGCACCAGCTTTGTAGAATGGCTCAGCTTCGTAGAAGCCAGCGTCCATTGTTTTTAAGTCAACTAAGATTTTGTTGTTTGGAAATTTAGCGCGCAATGTTTCAAGCATTTTGATACCGTTGTGCTTGATGCATGGTGTGCCGATTTCTAAGATGTCAACGTGTGGTGCAACTGTTGTAGCCAATGCTACTGTTGCGTCAAAATCTAATGAATCTAATGCCATTTGGGTTTGTGCCATGGTGAACTCTCCGATTAAAAATTTTTATTTAAGATTAATATTTAAAACTCAAAAACTTAATGTTTTAAGTTAAATAATTATTGTAATTATTTGAATAATTACGTTTTTACTACTAGCTAACAACTAAAATCGTTTTTGCTAACATCGCCAGCAGCTAGGCTGTGATTGACGTTTAGCTCATTTAAGCTGAGCCGTACATATTAAGTGTCAAGCCGGCTAATGTCAATGTTAAACCGTAATTATTACAAACTGACTACGGTTTAACATAACTTTGCTAAGCTTAAAGCTTATTGTTTTGTTGACTTACAGCTTTGCTGCTAATGCTACCTCAAGTTTAATTTGGTCAGCCACAAAGCCACGGATGCCTTCTGCTAATTTCTCAGTCGCCATTGCATCCTGGTTCAATTCAAAGCGGAACTCTTCTTCGGTCATTTTTGCTGGTGCATCAGCTGTTTTACCGCCATCAGTTAACATGCGTGTCAGCGTGCCTTCGGTAGCAGCCAAGTCTTGTAATAAGTTTGGTGAAACAGTTAAACGATCGCAGCCAGCCAATGCAATTAACTCACCAGTGTTGCGGAATGAAGCACCCATGACCACTGTTTTGTAACCATGTTGCTTGTAGTAAGCATAAATTGCACGGACAGAAACCACACCCGGGTCAGTCTCTTGTGTGTATTCTGTGGTTGGGTTTTTAGCTTTAAACCAGTCTAAAATACGGCCAACGAATGGTGAAATCAAGAATACGCCAGCCTCTGCACACGCACGTGCTTGGCCAAAGCCAAATAGCAACGTAAGGTTACATTGAATACCTTCTTTTTCTAAAATCTCGCCGGCTTTGATGCCTTCCCAAGTTGAGGCCAGTTTGATTAACACACGGTCTTTACCAACACCTGAATCCTGGTAAAGCTGAATCAATTTACGGCCTTTAGCTACCATTGCATCACGGTTAAAGGATAAACGTGCATCCACTTCTGTTGAAATACGACCTGGTACCACTTTGGAAATCTCAATGCCGATTAATACGGCCAATTTGTCAGCTGCATTTTCAATTTGAGCTTCTTTGCTGCCGCCTAATTTTTTAGCATGTGCAATTGACTCTTCAATTAAATGTGCATATTGCGGCAATGTGCTGGCTTTTAACAGCAATGACGGATTTGTTGTTGCATCCACTGGTTTTACGCTTTTGATCGCTTCTACGTCGCCTGTATCGGCTACGATTGTGGTCATGCTTTTAAGTTGGTCTAATAAATTTGCCATGGCATCCTCCTAATAATTACTATAAATAAACAGTCTTGCATAAAATCTAGCCAAATATTATATCTTAAAAATGCAGGTTTCATTTAAGGCTTAAATAATTGCGTGCAAAAATCTTAAGCTATCGCGTGTGAAAACAAAGTCGCCACCGTTAAATCAGCACTTGTGCCAGGATTTAATCCACGCTTTTTAAGTGCAGCGTCAAATGCCATTAACGCTGATTGGTAATTTTTTGGATTAAATGCCTTGTTAAATTCTGTGGCATGTTCTATCGCCTCGTTTTGCACCAGTTTAGCGATGGTTTCACCCTGTTTTCGCACGATGTGGCTATCTAAAAAGCTACTCAAAAAGTGCAAATATAGTGCAGTAGCTGCCCACGCCGGGCGCTGCCATTTGACGAGGGCTTTTTGGTAATAGGCTAAGCCATCAAATACATCTGCAAAATAATTGGTATATTGACGGGCTATACTGTCTTGACTCGCAGCTTGCTGCATAGCTTGCTGTAGCGTACATTCGGCAGGTTGATGCACATCGTGCGCATCAGCAGCACCTAAACCAGCAGGGTTCGCTAGACGAATCGCCGCAAAACTGGCCTCAGCATCTTCAATATTACTGCCCTTAATAACCGCGAAAATATTGGCTTGCAGGCCAGTGCCGTGTGTAATTAATTTGGCCTGAATTAGCGGTGCGCACAATAAAATCATGCCTAGATTGGTATTCATTTTTACTGCGTCTTGGGTGGCTTGTACACTGCGTAAAATACGTTCGCCTAGCGTTAAATCGGGTTGTGCAATCACTTCACTCACTGCATCAGCACTGGCGATAAAATCTTGCACCGTCATGCCATGGCCATCGGCAAAAATATGTACATTTCCTGGCTTAAGCGCTTCCAGTTCAGCCATACAAGCAGCCTTAAAAGCTTGTGCTAAATTGATGTTACTCATATTTTTCTAAGAAAATCTTCCACTAATACTTGCGCTATGTTGGTTTGCGTTACTTCCTGTAAGCCACGCCATGCTGGAATGCTGTTGACTTCTAATACCCAACATTTTCCTGCTTTATCGCGAATCACATCGACACCACAATAAGAAATGTCTAGCGCTAATGCAGCGTCTAAAGCAATTTCTAAAACGTCTTTATCGTCTATTTTTTTGCACTGCGCGCCTTGCGCCACATTGTGCAACCAGGTCTCACCAGTGCGCTGCATAGCAGAAACCACTTGGTTATTCACGATAAACACCCGATAGTCATGCGCTGCTTCTACAAACTGTTGCATATAAAATACGCCATCTACAAATGCATCCATCGGCAGTGGTAATTTTTTATTATCTGCAACTGTATTTTCAACCAAGCGCACACCCTGCCCTTGCGAACCGAACAAGGGTTTAATCACAAGCTTGTCATGTTTTTGCATAATTTCATGCGCTTGATGTCGAGATTCACACACCCAAGTGGTAGGCGTGGCAATACCGTGTTGCTGCAACAAAAAACTGGTCATGGCTTTATCTACCGTGCGCTCTATCGCTTTACCATCATTATAAACAACCACTCCCAGCGCTTTTAGCATATGCAATATATTTAAGCGTGTCGTGATTTGCTGCAGCGTGCCGCCAGCAATACCACGCACAAAAACGGCCTTTGGCATTTCACGAAAATGTGGGACTTTTATGACAGGCTGATTGATAGAAGAATCAGCCGACAAATCTATAACGCAATCTCGTAGCGATACGAATTCCGCTTCAACTCCATGCGACGCAAATGCAATCTTTAACTGAGTCCCATGCCAACCTGCCTCATCAGTGAAAATTACAACCTTAGAAACTGAAGCCTTCATTATTTAATAATTAACTTTAATTATATTTTTTAATATATTGATTTATATTAATTAATTATTAAAAGATTGCTTTAAAAGCACTTCATTCAGCTCGCCGGCTTCGAAAATATTGCCTGTTTTAAGGTTAATCACCTTAACCTTGGCAGGGGAAAATAACATCGGATCAATCAGGTAAAAATCCATGTTGTAAGACTTAAACACCTCGGCAAATGTTTTACCGTAATCTTTTGAGGCGCTGCTCGGCAGCATCTCTGCTAGTTCCTCAGCCTCTACGTCAGTACCATTTACACTTAACTCTACAAACCCACCAAATAAAATAGCGTCATTGGTACGTCCCATCATAGTTAAAAAATCGTCATCGACTGGCGGTAAAGGCGCAATACCACTTCCAGCAACAATAGCCTCTAGCGGAAAATGCAACGTATGCGCCTTATGCAACGCCACCTCCAGAACCCTGGCTGCAATTTGCGTTGCCCCTGCAAGACTGGTGGTTGGCGTTAAAATAAAAGTTAAATTCTCGGCTTTAACTTTGGTGTCGTGCGCCACTTTTTCGATTATTTCTGCAGGTGGGATTTTGCTGGTTTCTAAAATAAGCACAGAAAAATCTGCATTGTCCTGATAGTTAAGTTCTTTAAACAACTCTTCGCGCTGCGCCAAGCTTCTGGCGGGGCCACTGCCTAATGAAAAAAACTTTTCATGGCTCAAACTCCACCCAGCATACTGACTGCCAAGGCAAGCCAATACAGGCATTTGTGATTTCACAGCAATATTATTTACATCACTAAATCGCACTTCACCCAAACCCCCCATGCAGATTTC
>JAKFEP010000132.1:0-4613 GCA_036675645.1 Methylotenera sp.
CCCTGGCGCACATCACCCTGCGCATCGGCGAGATCGCCGGCATCAGCAGCCAGATCGCCGCCGCCGGCCACCAGCAGAGCCAGGCCGCCGAGGAGATCAACCAGAAGATCCACGCCCTGCAAGACCTGGCCAGCCACAGCCTGCAACTGCAGCGCGACACCCTCGACCTCGCCGACCAGGTCAGCAGCCAGGCCAGCCGACAGCGCGCGCTGATCGAGCATATGCACGGGGACTGATGCCAAGGCGGTGGACAGATTCCGGGGGCAGGCGCCAGCCTGCCGGCCGGCCGGTCAGCGCCTGGGAACATAGCCAGCGCCATCGCGAGAGCGTCTCCAGGCGTTCGCGGCGAGGCGTGCAGCGTTCGGCTCGGCCGCGGCTCCAGCCAGACCTTGCCCTTCCCCGGCGCAGTTATTCACAACCACAGGATGGTTGCGCCTGCGCACCCATCAGCTGGCACACCGGCTACGCACAGGGGGCCAGGCGAAAGGCGACTTGCCGTTTAGCCGCCGAGTGCTTAAGGTCGAGCTACCTTTGCTGGCCCGGTGCCAGCCTCCGCGTCTGCCGTTACCAAAAGGATGTTTGGTATGCGTTGCCCATCACCCGAATGGCCCAGGCTTGCCATAGCAGCACCCCGGCATAACGCCCCGCTTGGTCATTGCGCACTGCGCTCGACGCACGCCAGCGGCAAGCTGACCAGGCAGCACTTATCCACGCCGAATCGGCTGCGGGAAAACCCGCGACCACGCGAATACGCGCGCTTCGCCGCCTTTGCAGGCAAAATCTTGATCAGCAAAGCTTTTATGATAAACGTCGTTGGCGTGCGGGCGGACTTATCTAGAACTCTGCATTATTCAATAACGCAGAATTCCGTCTAATCACTGTTAGACATCAACAGCGACAAGCCTTAAAAACTCAGGAAAAATATAATGAAGAATACGTTTAGTTGGTATTTCAAGCCTGACGCTGACGAAGTCGATCAAATATGGAAAAATGGAATATTAACGGTTGACGCCAATGTATTATTGGACCTGTACCGTTATCACGAAAGCACAAGAAGCAGCTTACTTGAAAGCATGCACAATCATGAGGGGGAGTTGTGGCTGTCTAGGCAAGCGGCAGAGGAATTTTTCCGTAACAGACATAAAGTTATTGTTTCGTCTCATAAAACCTTCAAGGACGCCAAAGATGAAATTGAAAAGCTGCGCGGCTCTATTGAGTCCACGGTTAGTCAACTCAAAGGAAATCGAATAATACCCGCAAATGTCGCAGATCAAATGCTGGAAGAAATATCACCCAGTATAGATAAAGCTCAAGAAAGAGTGGATGAAGCAAAGAAGAATCATCCGAATTTTCTTAGTGATGACGGTGTTCTTGAAAAAGTCGCATCACTTTTTGAGGGGGCTATTGGAAATCCATTTCCTGAAGATCAACTGGCTATAATCACAACTGAAGCGGAGGAAAGAAAAAGTAAAAAAATCCCTCCCGGCTACCTAGATGATGACAAGGATGGGGACAGACCCTATGGCGATTATTTCCTCTGGCGGCAAATCCTTGACTATTCAAAGGAAAAATCAAAACCAATTTTATTTGTCACATCTGAACGTAAAGATGATTGGTGGGAAAAGTTGTCAGGAAAAACTACCGGACCTAGAATTGAACTACTTCGGGAAGCCACGGAATATACCGGTCAACGTATACTAATTTATCAAACAGACAGATTCTTAGAGTTTTCATCACAGCGCAAAGGCCAAGATGTCGACACGGATGCCGTTGAGGAAATCAGAGCCGTAGATAACTTAAGAACCGAAAAAGAGCATGCTGTAGAAATTGTGTCACAGGGCATTAAACTAAGCTCAGATAATTATAATTCTGGCGAGCTTGTTGTACGACTCAGGCGACCAGTTAGGAACTTTACAGGAAGTGGCCATTTCAACCCGGTCATGGATGGCTCACCCAATGTCAGTGTAGATTTGATCTCGGCGCCAAGCGAACTTCCCTCTTGCAGTGTTGGAGCCGGAACAGGGACTAACTATGATTTTAATATTCACGTTAGGTCTGATAATAAAAATGAGCTACTCCCAGTTGGAGAGTACATTTTTGAGTATACCGCCCAACTGGCGCACGAAGAGGCCCCTGAATAAAAGCTAATTTTATTAAAATAACCAGTAAGGCAGCAGAAGTTGCCGTCTAACTAGTGGTTCAAATCGTTCGCTTCGCTCACTGGGACGGGCTAAAATCCGCCCCTTAACTTAACGTTAGGTGCCATTCAGAAAATGCAAGCACACCAAAGGGGATAATTAGTGGAATACACATTCATTGAATGGATAAAAACCTCAATACCCGGAATCATTCTATTGGGCGCAATCGGCAGTATACTGGCCGCTGCGCTTCTCAAGCTGCTCGCATTGGTTGTAGCTCGCTGGCTTCTGCCTGCGAAGTCTTCTTTGACAAAATACGTCTACGGCTTTCGGAATGGTCCACAGCTAGTAATTGAGCACCTCAAAGCATCACAAGACCCTCGCGAACTACTCGTCACAGTCGCACTGATACTTGCCGCCCAAATTTTAGTAGGTGGAGGTATAGCAACAGGTACAGTGCTCACTGCTCTTGGTTCAATCTCTCATTCTCAGAATGCCGAAGCCAGCCAGCATTTAATATTCTCAGGTTCCTTCCTGTCCTTTATCTCGCTACTCTTTTTTGCCAAGCTTACTCGGCATTTATTGGCCATTTATATGATTCACATGAGCGCAGTTGAGAAGGCTGTAGCTGACATCATTTCAAAGCAAATCGGGCATCAAGAAAGTATGGACGGCACCTAATCATACGCTCAAATCGCTAACTTCGCTCGCTGGGACGGCTAAAGCCCGCCCCTTAACCAAACGTTATAAACACAAGGAAGTAAGGTGAGCCATATAATCAACAACCCCAGTTCTAATATGCTTAGCAATGGCCTTGATGAACAACAGATTTTAGAAGCTGTAAGAGTATCAGGCTATCCTCTACAGACTGTGGTTTATGAAAAGCTTTCAAATAGGTTTAATATACAAGAGGAATGGAGCTTTATTGATTCTGATTCAAAAGAAGAAAGAACAATAGATTTATTAGCCCAATTAGATCTTTACGAACACAAAACCCTCCAACCTAGAATACGCCCGCGCCTAAACTTGATTATTGAATGTAAGCAGTCCGATCTACCGTATGTATTCTTTATAGCAAAAGACAAACAGGCGACTCCAAAATTTCCTTTGCTAGCAGGCTTAGCCAACAAAAATATTTCTATAATTACTGATGATGATCCATCGAGCTGGAGTTTCTCAGCGCTACAACTATTTGAGTTATATGATCATGACTTTTTGAAAACAACCCCTGTTTTCGCCAATACATTTAGTAAGGGTGCTCGTAAAGGTAAGAAAATTGAACTATCTGGTAGTCAACCATATCAAAGCCTAGTTCACCCTTTACTTAAAGCTACCTCTTACTTTGAAGAATGTGAAAAGCCTCCAACAACAGCACATTATTTTGACTGCCATATAACAGTTCCCATTGCTGTAATAGATGGTCCAATGGTTGGCGTCACCTGCAATAGTTCTGAAAATGAAATCAATATGATCCCTTGGGTCAGAATTCCAAGACACCAAACAATAGATAAAGATAAGAACTATCACTTATCAAACATTAGTGCCATTGATGTCGTTCATAAAGATTTTTTAGATGAATACATCAACAATAACTTACTGCCATTTGCAAACGATTTTGCTAAGTTAGCTTTAAAACACGATGATGTCCTGGCCGATAGCAAAGGTTTTATTTCTGGAATGGGCAGGGATGGGTGGCAAGGGTTTGAAAGCAGACTTGTTCCTCGTTCAGTAAAACAAATTCCAATACGCACTAATTCAGTACTCAAAAATATAGTAAACAAACTTAAAGGCTAGTTAGTGTGTGTTTATAACAAGACAGTCAACTGCCGCCTGCAAGCTGGCTCGGAACTCCAAACTGCTGCGCAGTTTTCAGTCCCCTATTGTCCCTTCAGTTTTCGTAGCTGCCAGATTTCTGGCGTATTTATTTGGTTGACAGGGAGCGGCCATAGATGCGCGATATATTTATCGTAACTTGGCATGAGGTGGCATTGGGAAAGGTACGACTATTGCAAAATGGCGGTGACCAAAGGGGGCAGGTCCTGCCTGCTATTATTCGATTTTGTAGACTCGCTATATTGGTGGTTGGTTTTGCCTTCTGCGGACTTTCCTATGCTGAGCAAATAAAACAGCCAGGCGAGAGAGTATCCGTGAATAAGGAAAATCTGATCTCTGTCACTTTAGGAGATACGATCTTAAAATTACCGGCTCCTGTGCATCTCGATGGAAAGTGGATTAATTATGATGCGAAAGGGAAAGAGTTAAATTTCCCAATTCAAGCCGCTAAATTGTATAAGAGTTTCGCCCCTGCTGCGGAAAGTAGTCCGGATCTACTACGTGAAAAATTTCAGGTGAGTTTAACGTATGTGAAAGGAGCTGACAGGGATAACCGAAAAAGCGATGAGTTGAGTTATGTCAAGGATGGAAGGTGGGAAAAAACTTATCCTGATACAGCGTTGGGGCTTTTGGTTTATGAGC
>JAKFEP010000147.1:0-27054 GCA_036675645.1 Methylotenera sp.
GAGCTACCTCAAGTTGTGGGAGTGGTTTGATGGTGCTTTAAAGACTAAAAAATCCAACAAAGATTTGTTGAATCAATGCCATGCCAATTTCCTGTCATTTTTGCGCTTAAAAGAATGGCGCGAGCTACATGGGCAGTTGCTAGATATTGTACAAGAAATGGAATTTAAGCTTGAAGATAAGCAAGTCCAAGACAATATTAAGTACGAGCAAGTCCACAAAGCCCTATTGGCAGGCTTGTTAGGCAATATTGGTTTTAAAGATGGCGACAGTGAATCTTACGCAGGTGCGCGCGGCATCCGCTTTCATATTGCGCCAGGCTCTACCCTTAAAAAAACACGGCCAAAATGGGTCATCGCCGCAGAACTGGTGGATACCACCAAGCTTTATGCGCGCTGTGTTGCGAAGATTGAGCCAGACTGGATAGAGCCGTTAGCTAGGGGTTTAACTGAAAGCCAATATTCAGACCCACGCTGGGACAGGAAAATGGGCATGGTCAACGCGTGGGAGCGCGTCAGTTTGTATGGTTTGACGATTATCCCCAAACGGCGTGTGCACTACGGGTCGATTAACCCGCAGGACTCACGCGAAATTTTTATCCGCGAAGCGCTGGCAAATGGTGAGTTCGATAGCAAAGCCGCATTTTTTGTGGCGAATGAGCGACTTATTGCAGAGGTGGAAGAGCTGGAACACAAGGCACGTCGTCAAGATGTACTGGTGGATGAGCATCAATTGTTTGCATTCTACGACAGCAAAATCCCAGCAGATATTTTTCAGGCAGCCACTTTTGAAAAATGGCGTGAAGGTGCAGAGAAACTTAATCCTAAGCTGTTATATTTAACCCGTGACGATTTAATGCGCCACGGCGCGGATGCGATTACTGCGGTGCAGTTTCCTGAAAAAATGCTGCTAGATGGGGTGGAAACCAACCTGAAATATAGATTTGAACCAAGGCATATATTAGATGGTGTGACTGCGACGATTCCATTGGCATTGTTGAATCAACTTGATCCGACGCCCACAGAATGGCTAGTGCCAGGCATGCTACGTGAAAAGCTGACTTATTTAATTAAGGCGCTACCGAAAAGTTTTAGGCGGGTTTGCGTGCCAGTACCAGAGTTTGTCACAGGTTTTTTGCAGCAGGCTGAAAGCCAGTCCAACATACCGCTATTAGAGACATTAGCAAGCTATATCCAACATAAAACTACGCTTAAAATCAGCCAAGATGATTGGGTGCTGAATGACATCCCGCCACATCATTTAATGAACTTTAGTGTGGTGGATGACGCAGGGCGCGAACTGGCGATGGGACGAGATTGGCGGGCACTACAGAAACAGCTTGGCCAGGCTGCGCAATTGACGTTTAGAAATACCTCTCCAGACATTGAGAAAACCAATCTCAAACAATGGGATTTTGGTGACCTGCCACAAACCCTGAGTTTTGAGCGCGATGGCTTGAAAGTCACGGGTTATCCGGCATTGGAAGATAATATCGACGCTGTTTCGGTGAAATTGTTTGATACTGCGCAGGAGGCTGAAGCGAACCATCGGCGGGGGGTTGTGCGGCTGATGCGTTTTGAGTTAAAAGAGCAAGTAAAGCAACTGGAAAAAGGCCTGCCCAACTTTAACCAGTATGCGCTGGTGTTTAGAAACGTCATGTCGCCGGATGACTTGCGCGAAGATTTGCTGACGGCGATTGCCGACCGCGCCTTTATTGGCGAAGATGACCTGCCGCGTAGTAATGCAGAATTTATGCAATTAAAACAACGCGCTAGGATGCGCTTGCCAGCGGTCAGCGAGGCGGTGGCAAGGCAAGCTCAGGCGATTGCCACAGAGTATCAACACTTGGTCAACAGCCAAGCCAAAATGCCGGCCACAGTCAATCGTCTTAAAAAAGATGTTGAGCAGCAGGTGCAACAGTTGGTATATAAAAATTGTTTTACGCAAACACCATGGCAACATTTGCAACATATTCCGCGCTATTTAAAAGCACTCAATTTGCGTATCCAAAAGCAACCGGCTAACCCGGAGCGTGATGGTAAAAACGCAGCCAGTGTTGGACTGTTATGGCAAAAGTGGCAAGATAGGATAAATCAATTGCAGCAGGCTGGAAGCCTTATTTCGCCTGACTTACAGGGCTATCGCTGGCTCATCGAGGAGTTACGTGTATCGTTGTTTGCGCAGGAACTCAAGACGCCATTCCCAGTCTCGATTAAACGACTCGAAAAAACTTGGCAAGAAATTAATCATTAAATACGTAATTCAACATTAATGGCAACAAAATTACCTAGTAATAATGCGTTCGAAGAATTTTTACAAACGCCAAAAACTGACATACATTTTCGGCTAAGTGTTAGTCGGAATACGCTGGTTGCGTTTATGGCTTCGCTGCTGATTCACGCATTGGTTTTATTTTTTGTGGTGCCAAAGCTTAAGCAAGCGCCAGAAGTAGAGCCTCCGCCATTTAAAGTCGTGCTTGCACAGCCGCAGCAAGCAGAAACACCACCAGCTCCATTGCCAGAGACGCTGCCTCAGGAGCCAATCCCGGAGCCGCCTGCAGAGCCTATCAAAAAACCAAAAGTAATGACCAAGCCTAAGACTGAAACATCGAAACCATCCGATTTCTCAGTGCCTGACGTGCTTGCAACACCTCAACCAGTACCCGATAAGGTACCTGCTCCAGATGACAAGCCTGTTGACATGCTGGCTTATGTCAACAAAAAGCGTGCCGAGCGAGACGCCGAAGAAGCCAGTGCGGCCAGAATCAATGCAGAAGCAGTCGCCAAAGAAAGAGGCCCCAGCGAGGAAGAGAAACGCGATGCCAAGATCAAGAGTAATTTCCAGAATGGTGCCAATGGTATATTTGAAATCACCAGTTTAAGTAATGATAGCGCTTCGTTTACTTTTTTAGGGTGGGTAGGCGATTTCAGTGCCTCGCATCGCCAATATTTTAATGTGGAAGCCAGTCGAGGCGAAGACGTAAGAAGAGTCATGATACGGCGCATGATTAATTTGATTCGAGAGCATTATCAAGGCGATTTTAATTGGGAGTCGCATCGCATGGGACGCACCATCGTGCTTTCCGCGCGACAGGAAGATAGCGCTGGGCTAGAGGATTTTTTGATGATGGAGTTTTTTGGGCAGAATTATAAAACGGCGTTATAAGACAATAAGGCGGCTATCTAAGCGTATTCATCTGGACGCATTTGGTAAGCCTGAGTAAATATAACCAGTTTACACCTGCATTAATGTTTTTCTAATCGCGGCTTCTTCTAAGCCTTTGCCAATCACCACAATGCGATTCGTTGGTTCGTCTTCTGTCCAATCTTGTAATAAAGTTGGCGGATAAGGGGTGAAGTGCACAGCATGAATCGCCAGCGGCGTCGGCTGGTCAGCTGCATGGATAATACCTTTAAGGCGCAATAAATCTTTACCGTGTGTTTGACATAGCTTTAAAATGACTGGCTTTAAATCCCGCCAATTGATTGGGCTGGGTAGAGTGACCGTGAAACTATCAATCTCGGCATGCTGATTTTTTATCATGCCAGCCGCTTTAACTGGGGCGCGTAACCAGCGTTGCGGCTCAGCACGTTTGCCTGAAGGGTCGAACAGGCCTACATCAATAATATAGTCAGGCTCAATTTTGCCCATGCTGATTTTGTGCTGAGTGGCACCAGGGTTGATTGTGATTAGTTTTTCTTTTAAATCAGATAATTGTTCTGGCGACGCCAAATCAGTTTTGGTCAGTAGCAATACATCGGCCACTGCGGCTTGCTTGCGGGCTTCTGGATGTTCTATTAGTTGCTGCAATCCGTATTCGCTATCTATTGTCACTACCACAGCATCTAAGCGAAACACACTTTCAATCACAGGTTCGTTCAACAAATTCCCCAAAATCGGGCCAGGGTCGGCCATGCCAGTGGTTTCGATGACGATGCGATTGAATTGTGGAATGGCTTGCAGCGCCCGCTTAAAAAATAAATCACGCATGGTATCCGCCAGCTCATTTTTTAGCGTGCAACAGACACAGCCGCTGCTTAATAACACCGTGTTATCTGCAATTTGCTCGCTATCTACTTGGGTTGCCAAAATGTGGTCTAGCCCTGTTGTACCCAGCTCATTGATGATGACAGCACTATCTTTCATCGCAGGTTGCGCTAGTAAATGGTTCAGTAGTGTGGTTTTGCCTGAGCCTAAAAAGCCAGTGAGTAATGTAACGGGAATACGATTGTCCATTGCTGTATTTTATCAGAGAGCGCGCCAAAGCCATGTAAAATAGCGCCTATGAATATATTTTACGAAGAAGAAAGCCAGTTTAAAGTGGCGGCGGTGATGACTGAAAACGCAGGTTCACTGCAAGTAGAGTCTGTTAGTGGTAAACGCAGCAAAATAAAGGCGGCTAACGTGCTGTTACGCTTTGAGCAAGCGCTGCAAGGCTTTATGGATTCTGCGGCTGTTGAAGCAGAAAAACTAGACGTGGAATTTTTGTGGGAATGCTGTGATGAGCTAGAGTTTGGCTTTGAAGATTTAGCCGCAGACTATTACGGCAAAAAGCCGAGTGCAATCGAGGCGGCAGCAACGGCGATTAAGTTACACAGTGCCCCCATTTATTTTTACCGTAAAGGCAAAGGCCGTTATAAAGCGGCGCCTGCTGAAACCTTAAAGCTAGCGCTTGCCGCAGTGGAGCGCAAAAAACTGCAAGCCGAGCAAATGGCAGTTTGGGTGCAACAACTCAATAGTAAAATTTTGCCAGAAGCCTTCATTAACAAGGCAGACAATCTGGTTTATAACCCTGATAAAAACTCGCTGGAATGGAAAGCAATTGACGAAGCGGCGCAAACTTCTGGCAGGTTGGCGCTGACAGTGATGCATGATTGCGGGCTGATTCGCAATGCACACGATTATCACTTGGGGGCGTTTTTACGCGAGATGTTTCCAGATAAAAATGACAGGGCGGGTACAGATTTTTCTGCGTATGAACTACCTAAAATCCCTGACAATTTGCCGCTGTCAAATGTGACATGTTTTAGTATTGATGATGCTACGACCACCGAAATTGACGATGCATTTAGTTTGGAAGCCTTGCCCAATGGCAATACGCGCGTTGGTGTTCACATCGCCGCGCCAAGTTTGGCGGTGCAGCCAGATAGTGCCCTAGATGCGATTGTATTGTCACGCTTGTCAACTGTATATATGCCGGGCAATAAAATCACCATGTTGCCCGATGACGTGGTGAAGCCTTTTAGCTTAGATGCTGGCGAAACTAAGCCTGCGTTGAGCTTATATTGCGAAATTACGTCTGCATTTGAAATTGTGGCGAATGAAACTAAACTTGAAAGAATTAAAATTGCAGCTAATTTGCGTCACGATGAATTAGAACCGTTCTTTAATGTGAATACCTTAGCCGCTGACAGTGGCCATGCCTATTGGACGCAACTAAAGTGTTTGTTTGAACTTGCTGAAAGTTTAGAAAAAGCGCGAGGCAAGCACAACCCGAATCAAACACCGCAAATTGACTACAACTTTTATGTGACAGATGGTATCGTTAAAATTGTCGCACGCGAGCGTGGTAGCCCGATGGATAAGTTAGTTGCTGAGCTGATGATTTACGCCAACAGTCACTGGGGCGGACTATTAAAAGAAGCTAATATTGCGGGCATTTATCGCGCGCAAACGGGTGGTAAAGTGTTTATGACGCATGCGGCAGAACCACATCAAGGCTTGGGTGTACCACAGTATGCGTGGTGCACCTCACCTTTACGAAGAGCGGTTGATCTAGTCAACCAGCGCCAGTTGATTGCGATGTTGAATCAACAAACCGCACCTTATAACGCAGCAGACGGCAAGTTGAATGTCATTATTCGCAACTTTGATCAAACTTATAACGCTTATAGCGAATTTCAAACCCGTATGGAACGCTACTGGTGCCTGCAATACTTGATTCAAGAAAAACTCACGGAAGTGACTGCTACGATTTGGCGTGACAACTTGGTGCGGATTGACGGCATGTTTTACATAACAAAAGTGCCCAGCCTGCCAGAGTTGAAAGTTGGTACAAAAGTGTTACTAGAAATCAAGCATATAGATACTTTATTGATGGATCTGAATTGCAAGTTTAAAGCGGTGATTGAAACAGCTGTAATTGAAACTGCTGGGGTAGATGCTATCGAAGAAAGTGTTGAAATTTAACGCAATGTTTAGGCTTAACCGCAAAATCCATAAAAGTGTGTCTGAGTTTGCCACGGTCGAGGTGATTGAAGTCGATGGCGTGCGCTCATTGTATTTGGGTTCGGTGACCATACAAAGCAGTATGCGCACCAAAACACCGTTGGCGTTAGAGTTGGCTTATTCGCGCGGCATGATGGCTTTTTTGCTATTTACAAAAACTGCCAAGCATGTGCTGAGTATTGGCTTGGGCGGCGGTTCTGTGCCGAAATTTATACATGCATTTTGCCCACAAATCACACAAACGGTGGTGGAAATTAATCCGCAAATTATCGCCACAGCGCGCAGTCATTTTTTTGTGCCAGATAACGACGAAAAGCTGAACATTATTGAGGGCGATGGTCTCGCTTACTTGGCCAACAACCCAAATAGCACCGACGTGCTGATGATAGATGCGTTTGACAGCGTGGGGATTCCGCCTGATTTTTGCAGTCAAGCTTTTTTTGATAGTTGCGAGCATGTTTTGTTGCATGACGGCATTTTTGTGATTAACTTGTGGGGCAGTGACAAAAATTTTGATATTTATTTGCGCCGCATTGAGCAAAGTTTTGACGATAAAGTATTGATGCTGCCAACAGGTAAGCCTGGCAATATTGTCGTGTTTGGATTTAAAGCTGGTTTTAAAACAGTCCCAGATATTTTTAGCATCAAACTACACGATCGAGCCAAAGCATTAGAAACGCAGTTTCAAAAACCGCATCACCTCGAATTTATAAGTTTTTTAGAAAAACTGTGCGAACATAACCCACAGATTAATAAGCAGTATTTAATGAGTAAAAAATAATGATGAACCAATATTTTGCAACCTGCCCGCGTGGTCTTGAGGCGTTGCTGGCCAATGAAATTAAGCTGGCAGGTGCCAAAGATATAAAGCCCACCGATGGCGGTGTGGCGTTTGCAGGCGAGTTGGCGGTGTGCTACAGCGCTAATTTGCACTCACGCATCGCCACCAGAATTCTGATGCAAGTCGAGCAGGGCAGATACGCGACTGAAGATGACCTATATCAGGCGGCATATAAAATAAACTGGCCGAATTGGTTTGATGTGAAGCACGACTTTATGGTGAAAGTGACTGGCGTAAAATGCCCACTTAAAAGCTTGGAATTTGCTACTTTGCGTATCAAAGACGCGGTGTGCGACAAGTTTAGGCAGGTGGTTGATTCTCGACCTTATATTGACACGAAAACACCAGCGGTGCGTATCCATGCGTATTTAACCGCTGAAAATTACCAATTTTATGTAGATACCTCTGGCGACGCACTTTATATGCGTGGTAACCGCAAAGCCAGTATTGAGGCACCTTTGCGTGAAAATCTCGCCGCAGGTATTTTGCAGTTAAGTGGTTGGCAAACTGGGCAACCGCTATTAGACCCGATGTGTGGTAGCGGCACATTTTTGTTGGAGGCCGCCATGATGGCGCTGAATATTGCGCCAGGTTTGCATCGCAATTTTGGCTTTGAAAAGCTAAAAAATTACGAGAGTGATACCTGGAAAAAAATTAAAAATACAGCACTTAAAAATGTTAAGCCAGTTAGCTTTCAAAAACTGTATGGTAGCGATATGGATTTGCGTGCGGTACGCGTGGCACGTCAAAACTTAAGCGAAGCAGGGCTGCTAGAAGCTGTGCAATTATCACAAGTAGATATCACGACAGTGATTCCGCCTGCAGAAAGTGGTGTGCTGGTTGCCAACCCGCCTTATGGGGTGCGCATCGGAGAAGACGAAGAGTTGGCGTTACTTTATCCAAAAATGGGAGAGGCATTAAAGCGTAAATTTGCGGGCTGGAACGCTTATTTTTTAACTAATGATATGCGCCTGCCAAAGCTGATGCGGCTTACCCCTAGCAAGCGTACCCCGTTGTTTAATGGGCCGCTTGAGTGTCGATTGTTTGAGATTAAAATGGTGGCTGGCAGTAATCGTAAGGAGAAAGTGGATGAGTGATTCTTTGCAGGATTTACGCGCGCGCGTGAATCAATTTGTGGCTGAACGCGATTGGGCACAATTTCATACGCCGAAAAACCTTGCCATGGCGATGATTGTAGAGGCGGCAGAATTAGTGGAACAATTTCAATGGGATACGCCAACTGAAAGCCAACATTTACCGGCAGAAAAGCGCGAGGCGGTGAGTCACGAACTGGCAGATACGTTTGTGTATTTGCTTAGAATCGCTGAGGTGTTGGATATTGATTTAATTCAGGCTGCTAACCAGAAAATTGAACTGAATGCACTCAAATATCCAGTAGAAAAAGCTAAGGGTAGTAACGCCAAATATACGCAGTACGAATAATAAACAGTACAAACTAAAAATAATGCCCTGTAAGCCTTATGAATTTAGGCTTGCAGGGCAGGTTGTTTGAGTAGAATATTTTTTAAAGTATTCTATTGGCGCTGAATTACAGCACCGCTAATGCAGCGTCGTAATTCGGCTCGTTGGCAATTTCTGGCACGAGTTCAACATGTTTTACCACATTGTTTTCGTCTAAGACAATTACCGCGCGAGCACATAAACCTGCAAGTTTGCTAGTGAACAACAATACCCCGTAGTTCATTAAAAAATCACGACCGCGCATGCTAGATAAGTTTTGCACGTTTTCAATGCCTTCTGCTGCGCAAAAGCGCGTTTGTGCAAATGGCAAATCGGCAGAAATATTCAGCACTACGGTATTGTTCATGCCGGCTGCAAGCTTATTAAAGGCGCGCACTGAAGCTGCGCAAGTCGGCGTGTCTACACTGGGAAATATGTTCAGTACCTTACGTTTACCCGCATAATTATCCAGCGTAACATCGGCGAGCGCTTTATCGACCAAAGTAAAGTTTGGCGCTGTACTACCAACCTTGGGTAAGTTGCCTGCAACATCAACGGGATTACCCTTAAGTGTGACTGAGTTAGACATGATGTTTTCCTTTTCTATTTTTGTAAATCTTCAAGGGGCTATCATAAAACAAAAAGCACCTATGTGGAACAGGTGCTTTTGCTTAAAACTCAAGTAAATTATGCCTAGGCTAGTAAATTTTCACTTAAATAGCCAATCGTCATGGTTTGGTTATGCAATACGCTATCGGTGGTGTTAGGGCGTGGAGCAAGTTCACCATAAGAATAGAAGCCAGTCACGCTAGTTTGTGGCCCTAGAATTTGCTGGACTAACTTGACCTCGTCACCAACCAACTCAGCCATCACACCTTTTCGTCCCACACAGCTGACACATAAGGCTAAACCTACTTGGTTCGTTTTGGTGTTGCTCAAACCTTCCATGACTAAGTTTG
The DNA here is from genome assembly GCA_036675645.1 of Methylotenera sp. Lineage (GTDB taxonomy): Bacteria > Pseudomonadota > Gammaproteobacteria > Burkholderiales > Methylophilaceae > Methylotenera_A. Next base: position 9,488 of record JAKFEP010000147.1, read on the forward strand.
CAGCGTTGCCCGCACCTTCCACTAATCTATCGTGATTAGTTTGACATAGTCGAACAGTTTCACCTTCCTCAACGTTGCCAGCGAAGGTTAAGCTATTGTTTGCGTTATCTATCGCCAATAAAGTACGAATTTTTTCTACGTCGCGCTTGCCTTCTTCAATCACTGCCAAAGGAAATTTTAAGCCAGTACCAGGTAGGCCACGTGCAAACGCTTCACCGATATACATTCTATATAGGGGTAATGCAGGCTTACCGTCCATCTCAAATACCACGTTCTTCTCAGATCGGGTCACAGTACGCGGTGGGCCGTATGGTTTCCAGCCGCCAAGTGCGCCACTAGAAGTAATAAGCGCGTTACCGTACAAGCCTACAGCAATCACTTGGTTGTCTGAAATGGTGTCGTTAAACAATTGCAGGGTTTTTACGAATGCGCCGCCATCACCAGCAAGGCCGCCTACAATAGGCACCTCGCCCAACACGCTCTGAAAACCTTTTAATAGCTCAGAGCCGTTAACGTTTAAGCCGTCAGAAATCACCAATACAGTACGTAGTGTATCTGCTTTTAATTGCTTAGCTAAGCCAGCTGCAGCCTCAAACGAGTTTTGCATACCAGACATTTTCGTTTGTGCCACACGTTGTATGGTTTTTTCCCACTGAATTGCGGTAATTTGGATGCTGTCGTCATACACACCACTGGAGCTGATTTCACCCGAGGTGGTGCAGCCCACCAATTGCGCTGCTGGGTAGCGTGATTTTAAGAAGCCTTGTAATTTTCCTTCTGAAAATCGCTTCACCGAGCCAAATACTAATACCAAATTAGCGTTTGGAAGCGGAGATGTACTTGGCAACTCTTTCAGTGCCAATTTTGAATCTACAGACTCTTGTCTAATAATCATTAAGATTATCCTTTAATAAAAAATATCGACTCTAAAACGCGTGATTAATATTTGTGTCTATAATGTAACATTAATTTTATTGTTAACGTATATTATTACAAATATCACGTAAGTGTTGCAAATAATTTAAAAAAATGTAATATTTGTTCATGTAAATTAAAGCAACAATCGCAAAAAACCACAATTTACAAGGTGAATTGCAATTTAGCAAAACATATGAATTTGATATGTCAGGGGAATAAAACGTGGCGCAAGTAAATCTGGCTGGCACTAAAGTAATGGTGATTGATGATAGTAATACGATACGTCGTAGCGCCGAGATATTCCTAAAATCTGCTGGATGTGAGGTTATCCTAGCGGAGGATGGCTTTGATGCATTAGCAAAAATTGCCGATCAACTTCCGCAAGTGATATTTGTCGATATCATGATGCCACGCTTGGATGGTTACCAAACCTGTTCACTCATTAAACGTAACGCAAAATTCAGCTCAACACCCGTTATCATGCTTTCAAGTAAGGATGGGCTGTTTGATCGTGCACGCGGTCGTATGGCAGGATCTGATCAATACCTAACCAAACCATTTACGCAAGATACTCTAATTGAAGCGGTAAACGCTTATGTGCATAAATAAGTAGTTTAAAAACACTTAATTCTCAGGGAGCTAAAATAATGGCAATTAATAAGATTTTAATCGTGGATGATTCGGCCACTGACAGGTTTTATTTAACCGAAATGTTAGAGGCAGAAGGTTACCAAGTCGTTGGGTTAGAAAGCGGTGAGGCCTGTATAGAGCGTGCGGCAGAAATTGCACCCGATCTGATTATTATGGACATTATTATGACGGGGTTAACCGGCTTTCAGGCCACGCGCACATTAACTAAAGATTCAGCTACTGCAAAAATCCCAGTGATTTTATGTTCGGGTAAATTGCAGGTGACCGATCATGCTTGGGCAGAAAAAATGGGCGCCAAAGGCTGTGTTTTGAAGCCAGTATCAAAAGATGAACTTAAAGCGCTAATTGAAAAACTGGGCTAGACTGGGTTTTAACTATTCAAATTAGATTAAATATTTTATTGAATCATGTCTAAACAATCACAATTACGCGAATATCAAACTAGCATTTTAGCCAGATTAGAAAATGCTAAAAAATCAGGTACAGAAGCGTCTGCAGGCCATTTGGGTGTAGTGATTGGCAGTAAAAATGTGTTAGTGAATTTGCGGGAAATCAGTGAAACTTTGCCAGTCGCGGACATTCATCCGGTGCCTATTGTAAAACCATGGTTTCTTGGGGTGGCGAACGTACGGGGCGTGTTGTATGCAATTAATGATTTGGCACAGTTACTGGAAGCCAAATATACAAGCGTTTCATCCAATACACGCTTATTACTGATCAGTGATGCTGTGTCCTCCAATGTCGCATTTGTCGTGGAAAAAATGATTGGTTTGCGCAATTTAAACGAAATGAAGCCACATGAAGTAGAGCTTGAAGAAAATGCCTGTTTGAAGGCGCAAACCTACCAAGATGACGAAAACCGTATTTGGCACATGCTGGATTGCGATAAATTGGTGCGCTCCAAAGAGTTTGCGACACCTTACGTAGTTTAATTTTTTGATTGATGAATTAGTAGTTAGCGGCTTAAAAATCTTAAGATTTATACATATATTAAAGTACAAATAGCCTTCATTTGAGCTTAAAAGGGAATTAACATGGCATTAAATATAAAAGAGTTACCAGCTAAAATTAAGCAATTCTTTACTAGAGAGAACTCCGGTGCAGCCCTGGCATCAGGCAGTAGCAGTCGCCGTCAGGTGATTATCCCGGTAGTTGGTTTGATTGTTTTTATTGGTTTGGCTTTCTATGCCATTAGCCAAGTGCGGGTAAATGGGCCAGTACATGCACAACTGAGAGCCAGTGAGGAACTAGAGTCTGACATCTTGCCGCCACCGTTGTACGCGGTGGATGCGTTCGCGGCGATTAATGAGGCGTTTGTGGCGACTTCAGTAAATGACACGACGCTACGTGATAAGAAGCTAGCGGAAGTTAAAGTGGCTGAAGCCGCGTTTAAAAAACAAGCGGAGTATTGGAAAACAAATACACAAACCGATACCATGAGCGGAGCTTTTCAGGCGGTACTTAGGTCAAATGAAGAGTTTTATCGTATTTACAACAAAGATTTCTATTCAGCTATTCAACTTGGTGCTATTTCTGCCGCTAAACCTTTAGGGGATTTGGCAACAGCATTTCAGGCGAATAAGGATGCTGTGGGCCTGCTAAAAATAGAGTTGGAGAAACAAGCTGCGGCAACAGAAAGTGCAAGTAATAAACTACTTACGACCATTTTAACCGTGCTCGCTTTGCTAGGCTTACTTATCGTGGGTTTCATTTGGGTGTTTGGATCTCGCCAAGCCAAATCTATCGATAACGCGGTGTCGATGCTAGAAAATGATGGACAACAAAACCAAATGGCAGTTTTGAACTTACTTGATGAGATGGGCGACTTGGCGGACGGCGACTTAACCGTGCGCGCGGAAGTGCGTGAAAATATTACAGGTGCGATTGCTGACTCAATTAACTATACCATTGATAGCTTACGAGACTTGGTAACGGGAATTAACCGTGCGTCTGAGCAGGTGAATACGGCTACGGGACAGGCGCAAGCGACCTCTGTTTCGTTGTTATCAGCGGCAGAGCAACAATCCAAACAAATTACAGAAACGACTGAAGCGGTCGGCAACATGACGCGTTCAATCTTGCAGGTATCCAGCAACGCGAGCCAGGCGTCACAGGTTGCGCAGCGCTCATTGCAAGCTGCTACACAAGGTTCACAGGCCGTACAAAACACCATTGCAGGTATGAATGGTATTCGTGAGCAAATTCAGGAAACCTCGAAACGTATTAAACGTTTGGGTGAAAGCTCACAAGAGATTGGTGAGATTGTGGAGCTGATTTCTGACATTACCGAACAGACTAACATTTTGGCTTTGAACGCGGCGATTCAGGCAGCATCTGCAGGTGAGGCAGGTCGAGGCTTTACGGTGGTTGCGGAAGAGGTGCAACGACTGGCGGAACGTTCATCAGAGGCGACTAAACAAATTGGTGCGATTGTAAAAACCATTCAGACCGATACCAACAGTGCGGTAGCGGCGATGGAGAAGAGTACTGAGGGTGTGGTTGAGGGCGCGCGATTATCAGATGCTGCGGGTAAGGCTTTGACGGAGATTGAAACCGTTTCTAATAGCTTGGCGCGTTTGATTCAATCGATTTCCAGTGCAACTGAGGCACAGACTGAAGTGGCTTCAACCGTGACTAAAAACATGCAGCAAATTCAAGAAATTACCTCACAAACGACCGAAGGCACTAAGTTGACTGCAGAGTCGGTCGGTCAGTTAACCAAGCTTTCGGAAGAGTTGCGAGATTCTGTAGCTGGCTTTAAATTGGCATAACTCACACCTTAATTACATAAATTGCTGGAGTAAAATTAGGTGGCTGAAAATTTTGATAGCGGCCCACTAAGCTGGGTTAAAGACCAAATAAACCAATTGCTGGATTCTGTGTTGGCTAACATAGATACAGTGCAAGCGAATATGCATGACATGTCTCCTTTGCGCTTTTCGCAAACCAGCTTGTATCAAGCTACAGGTGCGCTTGATATGGTAGGTTTGGAGGGTTGTAAACGGTTTTCGAACGAGCTGGAGAAACTAGCGAGTAAGCTTGAAAAGAAAACTGTCAACGCTACCCCAGAATTAATTGATTCATTCAAAAAAGCAGTAAAAACATTGCAATCATATTTGCAGGAGCTGCTTAATGGCTCACCTGATATTCCATTGCGTTTGTATCCAGCATTAAACCCAATAGTTACAGCGCAAGGTGAAAGCCTGGACGAAAGCGAGCTGTTCTTTCCGGATACCAGTAGTAGTGCACCTAAAACCATTCCTACTAAAGAATTAAATGATAAGGAGTACGCCGCTTACCTTATGGAGCAGCGTCTTGTGTATCAGAAATCACTCCTCAATTGGCTGCAAACCAAGCAAGCAGCTGCGGTAGATAGTATGACGGCTGCCGTCAGTAACGTCAGCCAAGTGCAGAGAAAAAGCAGTGATAAAACCCTATGGTGGGCGGCTAGCGCATTTACAGATACCTTGGCACAAAAAGAAATCGCAGATAACCAGGGGGCTAAAAAATTATGCCGCAAGCTAGATCAAGAGCTGCGTTTTTTTGCAGATGGCATCAGCAAACCCCACAATAACCTGCTACGAGATATCTTGTACTACGTAGCGATAAGCAATCTTGATAAAGCTAATGTGCTTGAGGTGAAGCAAACTTTTGAATTAGATCAGTTTATTGATAATAAATCCCCAATCAACTTTGTTGGAATCAGCATTGATGCGGATGAAAAAGCGCTGGTAGAACAACTGATTGAGGAATTGGAAAATCTGAGGGATATTTGGGATGAGATCTCTAACACCCTCAATTTTAGCAAAATAGACACTAAAACCAACACTAGTCCTGTGCATATTGATAATGTGCTGATTACCAAATTTTCTGATGCCATAAGTACCAGCCAAAGTATTTCACAGAACTTAAGCCAAACGCTGTTTGTAGATTTTTACTCCGTATTACAGCAGGCCAGCAATACCTTGCGCGATGATGCCAGCAAAGTTAACCACGCGGCTTTGATTGAAATGGCAGCCGCACTTAACTTAATTCAAACTGCATTAGATCGCTATGCAGACTTGGAGTCGGAGCAGCTGGAAAAAATGTACTCTGAGTTATTGCGCTTAGAGTCTATCTCTTCAGGTGAAGGTTATGACAAATTTGACAATGGACGTACTGGTGAGCTCGATCGGGATACGGTAAAAGCAATAGTAATACACCTTAATGAGTCGCTCAAGATTGTTGAACAAGCGTTGGACAGCTACTTCCGTAACCCTGCCGATAAAGCGCCATTAACATTAACGCCACAGCCCATTAAACAGGTTTCTGCCGTGTTTGAAATGTTGGGTTTAGATGTACCTACTGCAATTGCCAACGCCAGCAGCCAGTATATTCAATACTTTCAGCAAGATGCTTATGTACCAAACCAGGCTGACTTTGAACTGGTAGCGGAAAGTTTAAGCATGCTGGGGTTGTATGCGGATGAAATGCCGAAGTCTCGCCCGGAATCTGAAAAAGCTCTGGAAAGTGCTTTAGAGCGCCTAAATGCTGCAGTGGCTCTGGTGGGCATAACAGAGACCACCAGTAAAGTTGATGAGGTTACCACTGAAGAGACAGCAAAAGAATCTTCAATGCCAGAGGATGCCCAAGACGCGTTTGTCGACCAGCCGCAAACCGAAGCTAGCCAAGTGATTGCTCATGGACCAACCATTACCGATCAAGCGTACGATGCGGAGCTGTTGGATATTTACTTAACCGAAGCAGAAGAAGTGTTGGCGCACATTGCGCAGAATTGTCAGGCGCTGCGTGTCAATGTGACGGATAATGAAGCTTTGGTAGAAGTGCGACGCAGCTTCCATACCTTAAAAGGCAGTGGTCGCACAGTTGGTTTAAATGCACTCGGTGAAGTGGCCGGCAAAGTTGAGGTCTTCTTAAATGAAGTGTTGGATAAGAAAAACACACTCAATTTAAAACAAGTCAGCACTATTGAGCAAGTGGCTGCTGCATTTGCAGATTGGGCAGCAGAACTGCGTGCCAATAACCAAGTGGAAGTGCAGCAAGAAGCCTGGCTAGCACGTATTGCTGAGATGCCTGGACAGGATGTCGCTACACAAGCAGAAATCATTCAACTAACCAGCGGTAAAGCCGAAAAAACCAAAGCCAAAACGCCCCAGAAACTAGAAGCACAGGTGCTGATAGGGGGTACGCGCAAAATGAGCCGTGCGCTGTACGATATCTTCACGCTGGAAAGTGGTCAAAACGTCACTATATTAGAGCAGGATGTAGCTAAAGTGACTGCAGATAGTACGTTGCAGCCGGCAAAAACTGCATTGCATGCAAATCACACTTTGGCCAGTAATGCCTTGGGAGCGGGGTTTAAGCCTATGGGTGAGCTTAGCCGCGCGCTGGAACATTGGCTCGATGAAGCCAATGAAATGTGGACTGCACAACATGCTGATTTATATGCGAATGTCGTGAAATCTTTATCGGCCATGTGGCAAAAAATATCTGAACAAAAAAATCCGCGCTCTGCAAGTGCTTTAATTACTCTGCTCAATCAGGCCACGCAACAGGCTAAACAGCACAAAGCGCTTTCTATCGATTTAAGCAATAACGATACAGTGCAAGCTGATGAGCCGCTTGAAATGGCAACAGAAGCGCATGAGCCTGGTGCCGAGATGGAAGTTAAACTTGTAACAGAAAGTAAATCTTACAACAGAAATGTTGCTAATGAAGGCACGCAAGAGGCTGACCAAGCAGATACGCAGGTTGATCAAGAGTTACTGACCATGTTTATTGAAGAGGCGCGTGAAATCATGCCGGAAATTGGTGCAGACTTACGCGCTTGGCATGCAGACCCTAAAGAAATTAAACACTCTGACGCCCTACAACGTGCTTTACATACACTGAAGGGTAGTGCGCGTATGGCGGGTCAAAGTGCCTTGGGCGATGCAGTGCATGAACTTGAGGATGAAGTAATCCGTTCCTTGAAAAGAAAAAATGCGGAAATCAACTTTGAGACGATGTTTATTGAGTTGGACAAAATTGGTGGTTATTTTGAGCAAACTATCACTGCCACTTCGGAAGACACGATTGATCAAATTAAACCAGTTGATGTAGCGCCTACAGGGCGTGCCGTTGATCGCAAAGCCCAGTTTCTGCGCATGCGTGCTGATACGCTGGATAGGCTAATCAACGAAGCAGGTGAAATTTCGATTATCCGCTCACGCTTAGATCGAGAACTGACAGGATTCAAACAGTCATCACATGATTTGACAGAGAGCTTAGTGCGTTTACGCAGTTATTTGCGAGAGTTGGAGATTGAGGCAGAAACGCAATTGCAATCACGCATGAGTATTCTGCAAGAAGCGAACGAGACGTTTGACCCGCTAGAATTTGACCGTTTTACCCGCCTGCAAGAACTCACCCGCATGATTGCGGAAAGCGTGAATGACGTGGGAACCATTCAGCAGGGTTTGATTGCTAACCTAGACCAATCTGAAGCGGCTTTACAGCAACAAAACCGCATGAACCGTGATTTGCAACAAAACTTGCTGAGTGTGCGTATGTTGCCATTTAAGCAAATATCAGAACGTTTGCAACGCATTGTGCGCCAAACCGCACGCGAGCTTAAAAAATCAGTCAACTTGGTGATAGATGGGGACGCAACAGAGATTGACCGCAGTATGTTGGATAAGCTGGGAGCACCGTTAGAACATTTATTAAGAAACGCGGTGGCACATGGTATTGAAACTCCAGCTGAACGTAGGAAGAAAAGTAAATTGGATACAGGCACCATAACGCTAAAAATACGCCAGGAAAACGACGAGATCCAGATTGCCGTGAGTGATGACGGTGCGGGTGTTGACTTGGCTCGGGTGAAAGATAAAGCCATCCAGAATAAACTGATTGATGTAAATGCAGAAATCAGTGATCAAGCGTTGATGTCTGTTATTTTCGAGACTGGTTTTTCAACGGCAGATACAGTGTCGCAAATTTCTGGTCGTGGCGTGGGCTTGGATGTAGTACGCAACGATATCAGTGGGTTAGGCGGCCGTGTTGAGTTGACCAGTGAGTTTGGTCAAGGCGCATCATTTAATATTCAATTGCCGGTGACGCTCTCAGTCGCACAAGTGCTGGTTGTGCGTTCTGGCGCGGCTACTTACGCATTGCCAGTCGGTATTATTGAACAGGCACAGAAAATTAAACGCCAGGAACTTATCAATGCCTATCAAGCTGAAGAAGTTATATGGGCAGATAAACATTACGCCATTCACTACTTAGGTCACTTGCTCGGTCATCAAGATCAGCAGCCGGAAGACCACGCTTACAACTCACTGCTTTTATTGCGTGTGGGCGCGTTTAGCATTGCCTTGCATGTGGATGAAGTGATCAGCAATCAAGAGGCCGTAATGAAGCCTATTGGTACACAGCTAGCGCGTGTGCCAGGCATTGTGGGCGCTACAGTTACGGGTGATGGTAGTATTATGTTGGTGATTAACCCAGTGCAATTAGTAGCACGTGCTGTATTAACGATCAACGCCACTGGTTCAGCCGCAAAACTTAAACAAGATGAAGCATTAACTAAATACCGTATCATGGTGGTGGATGACTCGCTGACGATGCGTAAAGTGTTGAGCCGTTTGCTGGAACGTGAAGGTTTCGAGGTGATTGTGGCCAAAGATGGTATTGATGCCATGCAGCTATTGTTGGAAATCATTCCTGACGCTATTTTAACTGACATTGAAATGCCGCGTATGGATGGCTTCGCATTGGCACGTAATGTGCGTAATGACCCACGCACCGCAGCAACACCCTTAGTGATGATTAGTTCGCGCACGGCCGATAAACACCAAAATCTGGCCAAGGAAATTGGTGTTGATGCCTTCTTTGGTAAACCGGTACATGATGAGGAATTGATTACAAAAGTGAGGGATTTGCTGGCATTCAAGCAAGTTCTACACTAATAGCAATTTAAAGCTGAAAAAAGCCGCCCAGACTTTTGATTAAGTCTTGGCGGTTTTTCATTGAATGTGAGGATGGCACAATATTTTATTTTTTGGCACCATTTTTTTTGCATGCGGGTAAAATAGCAGCATGCAAGAAACGCCCCTCAGCTCAACTCCCAACTCGCCGCAATTTGTACATTTGCGTTGTCACAGCGAGTACTCGATTGTGGATGGCATTGTACGCATTGATGACTATATTGATGCTGCTCACAATGATGCCATGCCGGCATTAGCATTAAGCGATTTAAGCAATTTGTTTGGTGCCATTAAGTTTTACAAAGCGGCACGCGGCAAAGGGATTAAGCCTATTATAGGTTGCGATTTGTGGCTAGAAAACACCAAGAATCGTGATCAAGCCTTTCGTATTTTATTGCTGGTGCAAAATAATGCAGGCTATTTAAAACTATGTCAGTTGATTAGCCGTGCCTATTTAGAGAATCAATACCGTGGCCGTCCAGAAATTAAACAGGACTGGCTACTTTCATATAATGACGGTTTGATTTTAATTTCAGGCAATAAACACAGCGATATAGGCGCTGCCCTGCAGGCCAATAACCATACTGTTGCTAGCGCACTCGTTAAAACATGGTCTGAACACTTCCCAAACAGGTTTTATTTGGAGCTGCAACGCACGGTAAATGGCGATCCGGCACAAGAAGCCTTGATTCAACAAGTTTTAAATTTAGCCAGCCAGCACGATTTGCCTGTTGTTGCTACGCATCCCATTCAATTTCTCACGCCTGATGATTTCATGGCGCACGAGGCGCGCACCTGCATCGCAGAAGGCTACATGTTAGCCGATAGCCGCCGTCCGAAAAACTTCACACAGGAACAGTATTTTAAAACCCAAGCGCAAATGTGTAAGCTGTTTGCCGACATCCCTGAGGCGCTAGCGAATTCGATAGAGATAGCCAAACGCTGTAATTTAACCATCACGCTGGGTAAAAACTATCTACCTAACTTTCCCACGCCGAACAATGAGAGTTTGGACGCTTATTTAATACAGCAATCCCAGCTTGGTTTAGAAGCGCGCTTATTGGTGTTGTATCCCGACGAAAACTTGCGCGAGAAAAAACGTGCTGAGTATGAGACACGGTTATTATTTGAATGCAACATCATTAATCAGATGGGGTTTGCCGGCTATTTTTTAATTGTGGCCGATTTTATTAACTGGGCTAAACATAACGGTGTGCCAGTAGGCCCAGGACGAGGTTCTGGAGCGGGTTCTCTGGTTGCGTATAGCTTGAATATTACCGACTTGGATCCGCTGGCGTATAACCTGCTGTTTGAGCGATTTTTAAACCCAGACCGGGTTTCCATGCCCGATTTCGACATCGATTTTTGTATGGATGGTCGCGATCGCGTGATTGATTACGTTAAACAAAAGTATGGCTTAGATGCGGTTTCTCAAATTGCCACTTTTGGTACCATGGCGGCTAAGGCAGTGATTCGTGATGTTGGGCGCGTGCTCGATTTACCGTTTAACTTTGTCGATGGCATAGCCAAATTGATTCCGTTAGAGCTGGGCATTACCTTAAGTGCCGCACTGGAAAAAGAGCCGCAGTTGCAGGAGCGACGCGAAGCTGAAGAAGAAGTGGCGCAATTGTTAGAGCTGGCTTTGCGCTTAGAAGGCCTGGTGCGCAATGTGGGCATGCACGCAGGTGGAGTGCTGATTAGCCCGGGTAAGATCTCAGATTTCTCGCCTATTTATTGCCAAGCCGATGGCGGCAGTTTCGTCAGCCAATATGATAAAGATGACGTAGAAGCAGTAGGACTGGTGAAGTTTGACTTTTTGGGCTTGCGCACCCTGACGATTTTAGAGTTAGCTTTAAAGAATGCTAATAAACAGCGTGCTACTTTAGGCGAAGCGCCGTTAAGCTTTGAAACGCTACCGTTGAATGATAAAGCTAGCTATAACTTATTAAAGACAGCCAATACCACTGCGGTGTTCCAGCTAGAGTCACGCGGCATGAAAGATATGCTCAAGCAAGCCAAGCCAGATTGCTTTGAAGACATAATCGCGCTGGTGGCACTGTATCGGCCTGGCCCAATGGACCTGATTCCCGACTTTTGTCGACGTAAACATGGTCAGCAACGCGTGGAATATCCCCACCCTGCAACAGAATCAATTCTTAAAGAAACTTACGGCATTGCGGTGTACCAAGAGCAGGTGATGCAAATTGCACAGGTGGTTGCGGGCTATAGCTTGGGTGGGGCAGATTTGCTGCGTCGTGCCATGGGCAAAAAGAAAAAAGAAGAGATGGATGCGCAGCGCGCTATTTTTACTGAAGGTGCGCTAAAAAATGGTTTAAATGAACGCCAAGCGACTGAACTATTTGATTTGCTGGAGAAATTTGCCGGCTATGGCTTTAATAAATCGCATGCCGCTGCTTATGCGCTAGTTGCCTATCACACGGCCTACTTAAAAACACATTATCCAGCTGCATTTTTGGCTTCGACCATGTCAGCAGACATGAACAATACCGATAATATCCACCTGTTTTTTGATGATTGCGCACCGAATAAAGTGGAGGTGTTGCCACCCGATATTAACCAAAGTGGTTACCGCTTTGAGCCTTTGAACAATAGCCAAATCTTGTATGGTTTAGGTGCGGTAAAAGGCACAGGGTTAGCAGCGATTGAGGTGATTTTGGCAGCGCGCGCGCAAGATGGGCCATTCAAGAGCCTGTTCGATTTTTGTAATCGCCTTGATTTGCGCAAAGTAAATCGGCGGGTGATTGAATCGCTGATTCGCGCAGGCGCTTTTGATAAACTAGAACCAAACCGTGCAGCTTTACTGGCAGGGGTAAGCATGGCCATAAACGTGGCAGAACAAAGCAATAGCCATGCAGGCCAAAACAGTTTATTTGGCGGTGTGGCTGAGGCTAAACATGAACTTCCGAATGTGCCAGCTTGGTCGCCAGAACAGGCATTGATAGAAGAAAAGGCAGCGCTGGGCTTTTATTTGAGCGGACATCCGTTTTTAAATGTGAAAGAGGATATTAGCCAGTTCGTGCGCGGAACATTGGCCGATTTGCAGCCGCAAGAGCAACCGAAACTGCTGGCGGGTATTGTCACTGGTGTGCGTATCCGTATGACGCAACGCGGAAAAATGGCGATTGTGACTATTGATGATGCCGTCTCACGCGTGGACGTAGTGGTGGGTGCTGATCTGCTAAGCCAATCTGCCGCACTCATCAAGGAGGATGCGGTGTTGGTGGTGGAAGGCCGTATCAGCAATGATGACTTTTCTGGGGGAATTCGCGTCAGCGCTCGAAAATTGTACGACTTAGCCACTGCGCGCAGCGCGCACGCAAGTATGCTTAAACTCTCTTGCAACGGGCAATCAGATGCAGTGAAGCTCACCCATATTTTAAGTGCTTACCGCAAAAATAATGGCCAGCCAGATAAAAAACTCTGCCCAGTTAAAATCGAATACCACAATGCACAAGGTCAAGCCAGCCTGATGCTAGGTGATGCCTGGCGTGTGGAACTGCAAGATGAGTTATTACAACATCTGCGCACATGGTTATCGGTTGAGAATGTAAAAATCCTTTATAATTAGTGACAACGTAATTAAACGGTAAATAACAAGCATGAGTTATAGACGAGCCACAGACGCAAAGATCAGTTACTTGGATTTCGAACAAGGCATTGCCGAGCTGGAAAAGCGCATTGATGCGCTGCAAGTGTCGCATGACGACCACGATCATTTGGACATCAGCAAAGAACTCGACCAGCTACAGAAAAAAAACAAGAAGATGCTAGAAGATACTTATAGTAATTTAAGTGCTTGGCAGATTTCACAAGTGGCACGCCACCCACAACGGCCTTATACCCTAGATTATATTCGCGAGTTATTTACCGATTTTGAAGAGCTGCATGGCGACCGTGCCTATGCGGATGACCCGGCGATTGTAGGCGGAATTGCCCGATTTGAAGGCGAGCCAGTGATGGTGATTGGTCATCAAAAGGGCCGCGATGTAAAAGAGCGCCAATATCGTAATTTTGGCATGCCTCGACCGGAAGGTTACCGTAAGGCCTTGCGATTATTTCGTTTGGCCGAGAAGTTTTATTTACCGATTATTACACTCATCGATACGCCTGGTGCTTACCCGGGCATCGGTGCTGAAGAGCGCGGCCAAAGTGAGGCGATTGCCAAAAATCTATACGTCATGAGTGAGCTTAGAACGCCGATTATTGGTGTGGTGATTGGTGAAGGTGGCTCAGGCGGGGCGTTGGCATTGGGCGTGGTCGATCACCTGATTATGCTGCAGTACTCAACCTATTCAGTCATTTCACCAGAAGGTTGTGCCAGTATTTTGTGGAAGAGTGCTAGCAAGGCGCCAGAAGCCGCTGAAACATTAGCGATTACAGCAGTTAGGTTGAAAGCTTTAGGCTTGGTAGATGTGATTGTTTCTGAGCCATTGGGTGGTGCGCATCGTGATATGCAGGCGACGATGGACTCTATGAGACGAATCTTAAAAACCGAGTTGACGGCATTGCAAAAGAAAAATACAGATAAGTTAGTGGCTGCACGTTATGAGCGTTTAATGGGCTATGGCAAGTTTAAAGAAACTGCCAGCAAGTAAACCGCCAACCAATAAAAAAGCACCCCTGTCCCATCAACTGCAGGCTTTTTTAGCAGATGTTTTTTTAAGCAGAAATTTAGTTAATCCTAAATTAGTGCTGGCTTTCAGTGGTGGACTAGATTCTTGCGTACTGTTACATCTGCTGGTTCAAGTCAATAAAACCCTTCCGTTTCAATTATCTGCACAACATGTACATCACGGTTTAAGTCCTAATGCAGATTTATGGGCAGGTACTTGTGAAAATATCTGCAAGCAGTTAAACGTTCCGCTTGCTATTACCAAAGTGCAAGTCAAAAACGAGGGTCTAGGCATAGAAGCGGCGGCGCGTCAGGCCAGATACCATGCGCTATTAAATGCTAAAATTGACCTAATTCTATTAGCCCATCATCAAGATGATCAGGCAGAGACCTTCTTACTGCAATTGGCACGCGGTGCTGGCGTCAAGGGCTTGGCGGGCATGGCGGCAGTCAGTGGTCAATTGCTGCGGCCTTTGCTGGATGTGCCGCGCAAGACATTGCAGGAATATGCCAAACAATACAGGCTGGCCTGGGTAGAAGATGAAAGCAATGCCGATAGTAAGTTTGACCGCAATTTTATACGGCATGAAATTTTACCGGCAATGACGAAGCAATATCCTGCGATTCGCCAAACGATTAGTCGCAGTGCGCAACACATGGCCGAGGCGAATGATTTGCTAGAAGAAATTGCAGCCGCAGATGTACAAAGCTGTTTACAAGATAAAACGATTAATTTACAACAGCTTAAGAAACTCAGTACGCCGCGCATTCACAATGCGCTACGCTGGTGGTTAGTAGAGAATGAGTGCCATTTGCCAAGCACCGCGCAGTTGCAGCAAATAACGCAGCAATTGTTTAATGCTAAAACTGATGCTGCCGTTAAAATTAAAGTCAGCGCAACACATACGCTGCAACGCTACCGTGACCGTGCTTTTTTGTTGATGGACAATAGCGCAATGCCAGCAATTAATTTGTTGTGGCAGGGTGAAGAAATGCTACGTTTACCCGATGGCTCGAAATTGCTATTTACTAAAGTGCTTGGCCAAGGGTTTGCCTTAAATCGCGTGCCCAATATTAAGCTGCGTATTAAAAACCGCGAAGGTGGCGAACGTTTTCGCCCAGAGTTAGGACGTCCTAGCCGAAGTTTAAAAACCGTTTTGCAAACTTGTGAAATTCCACCTTGGCAACGTGCCCAATTGCCCTTAATTTTTATGGATGAGGCTTTGGTGTTGATTCCCAACGTTGGCGTTGATGTCAGCTATAAAGCCAATCCCGATGAAATGGGTTTACTGGTTCATTGGCAGAATCAGGTCTAATAAAAACTTACTACTGACGCCTGCTTAGTCTGCCCTGCATGTCTTATGGATATTGGCTATAGAACACTGTTTCATAGCATTTTTATGAGGGTTGCCCATACGTTTTCCAGTAATTGTGGCTGTGCAGCAGCGGTTGGATGCAATCCGTCAGCTTGAATTAAATCTGGCTTGCCAGCCACACCATCCAGTAAGAAAGGCGCGAGTGCGACGCCATGTTTGTTGGCCAGGTTTTGGTAATTTTCGCTAAACTGGTGGCTATATTTTAGGCCGTAATTAGGCGGGATTTTCATGCCAATCAGCAGTACTTTGGCCTTGGCTTTTTTGGTTTGCTGAATCATAGCCTCTAAATTATTGCTGGTCTCCGCTGCACTTAGTCCACGCAGCCCATCATTTCCACCGAGTTCTATCAGCACAATATTGGGTTTATGCTGTTTTAACATATCTGCAAAACGGCTCAAGCCGCCGCTGGTAGTTTCACCGCTGATGCTGGCATTGATCACTTGGTAGCCAGGTTTTTTCTGGTGCAAGCGTTGTTGCAATAATGCCACCCAGCCCTCATGTTGTGGTATGCCGTAAGCGGCGGATAAACTATCGCCAAAAATAACGATGACAGGGTTAGTTTGTTCAGCATAGGCTGGCTCTGCAACCAAAATGCTTATCAGTAGACTAACTGCAGTAAAAATATTCAACAACAAACTAAAACGAGAACGCACTATATGTCACTTTCTGAGTTATTTTCTGAGTCTGAAACAAACTTAACGCATCAACCTGAAAAAAGTACGCCGACTAAAAGAACCGCCAGCGCTATTTTAGCCACAAATTTAAGTAAACACGTAGTTGATGTCACCCATAAAGCTGGTGCAAATAACATTGAAATCTTAAATGACCTTAATTTACAGGTTGCACAAGGTGAGAGTGTTGCTATTGTCGGGAGTTCCGGCTCAGGAAAATCCACATTGCTCGCACTGCTGGCTGGACTAGATGTGCCGACAGCCGGTGCGATAGAAGTCGCGGGGAAGCCTTTCAGTGCTTTGGATGAAGATGCCCGCGCTGCGGTGCGTGGCGCGCAAATGGGTTTCGTGTTCCAGTCGTTTCAACTGTTGCCCACCATGACCGCATTAGAGAACGTGATGTTGCCGATGCAATTGGCTAATAGGAAAGATGCCAAGCAGATGGCGGTGACAACGTTAGAAAAAGTGGGTTTGTCAGAGCGCTTGCAGCATTATCCCAAGCAACTATCAGGTGGCGAACAACAACGTGTGGCGATTGCGCGCGCATTTGCACCACAACCAGCAATTTTATTTGCAGATGAGCCAACCGGCAATTTAGATATCTCTACCGGTGAACGTATTATTGAATTACTGTTTAGCCTGAACCAGCAAGCCAATACCACCCTTATTTTGGTTACACACGACGCACAATTGGCGCAGCGTTGTAGTCGTAAATTGATTTTACAAAACGGTCAGTTGAGTGCGGCATGAGGTTAAATTTTAAATTAGCATGGCAGCAATTACGGTCGCAATGGCAAGCGGGTGACTTGCGTGTACTGGTGCTGGCATTGGTGCTAGCGGTGAGCTCAATCACGGCCGTTAATTTTTTCACTAGCCGCATCGCAGCACATCTAAATACCCAAGGCGGCATGCTGCTCGGCGGCGATGCGGTGGTGATTGCAGATCATGCCATTCCTCCGCAATATAATGCCGAGGCCCAACAGCACGGCCTGCAAGCCGCATCCACTTTAGAGTTCGCCAGCATGGCCATCAAGGCGGACAAAAACATACTCGCTGAAATCAAAGCCCTTGATGATAATTTTCCCTTAATTGGTGATTTTGGCGTGCAGTTTTTGGCAACGCAGTCCGCGCAAGACATTCAAGCCAGACCGGCCAAAGGCGAGGTTTGGGTAGAGCCACGTTTGGCCAATGCATTAAATTTGAAATTAGGCGACCAGCTAGAACTAGGGGCTAGTACATTTAAAGTAGCCGGCATATTAATGCGAGAGCCTTCACGCGGCGGTGATATGTTTAGCTTTGCACCACGCGTGATGATGCATATGGATGATGTGGCAGCAACCGAGCTGATTCA
>JAKFEP010000116.1:0-27010 GCA_036675645.1 Methylotenera sp.
GCCAGCACTGTTTGGCCAAGTTTTAGATCTTCACCTGCCAAACGCACGTTTGTGCCTTGTATTAGGGTGTCTAGCAAGGTAGTCCGGTCACTTTTTATCGCGATGCGTTCTTGCATGACCACCGTATCTGCGCCAGTTGGAACCACTGCCCCTGTCATGATTTTAACGCACTCACCTGGCTTAACCATGCCTTCAAAAGCTTTGCCGGCAAAGGCAGTACCAATGATTTTGAGAGTCTTTAAATGGTCACTATACTTAAAAGCAAAGCCATCCATGGCGCTATTGTTATGGTTGGGCACATTGCTAGGAGAAATAATATCTGCTGCTAACACACGCCCTAAAATTTGCCTTACAGGCAAAACTTCAGTTGTTGCAACAGGATTTAAAAATTGCTGGATAAACTGCCGTGCTTGCACTACTGACATCGCATTCGGGTCGTAGTCGTCCATGCAGGAAGGGTTGTTGGCTATTTGATCTAATGTTGGTTTCTTTAAGGTGGGTTTGGTCATGACATTAATTCTAGTGTTTTTAAATCGTCAAACGTATTCAGGTTAATAAATCCATCACTATTATCGCTGAAATCTACTTCAATATAGCTTAAACTTTTTTGCCAGGCGCTTACTTTGCGCTCGCCCGCTTTTAAAAACTCAATCAAGCTTGGCAAGACACTTTTCTTCATTAAACAAAACACAGGGTGAGCATTTTCATCGCTACTCGCAACGGCAATATCGGCTTGAGCTTCAGTCATGCCATGTAAAAGTCTTTTGGTTAAATCGAGAGGTAATAAAGGTGAATCACAAGGCACTGTTAGTACATGCTCATATTTAGCGTGCTGTAAACCCATATTGAATCCCGCCAGCGGGCCAATATAAGTACCTAGAAACTCATCCGTTTCATCTTGCAAAACGCGGTAACCAAATGTTAAGTAAGTTTCGATTTCACGATTTGCGTTGATGAAAATTTCATCTACTTGTGGTTTTAAGCGTTCAACGACATGTTGAATCAACGGCTTATTTTGTAAGGTCACCAAACCTTTATCCACACCGCCCATGCGCGTCGCACGGCCACCGGAGAGAATGATAGCGGAGATGGGCATTAGCCACCCGTATGCGACATAAATCTCACCACAGCTGGCTTGGTGCGGCTTAGGTCAAAATCGTGGCCTTTCGGCTTAATTTTCATGCTATTTAAGATGGCTTCAATTATCGGTGTGTCGTCGTTTGGATATTGACGAAGCAGTGGCATGAGCTCTACTTTGTCGTCTTGGCCTAAGCATAAAAATAATTCGCCTTGGCAGCTAATGCGTACGCGGTTACAGCTTTCACAAAAATTGTGGCTATGGGGTGAGATAAAACCGATTTTTGTTTTAGCGTCAGCAACACGCCAATAACGTGCAGGCCCACCTGTAGTCTCGGTGCTTGGTAGCAGATTAAATTGGGAATGCAGCATTTTTAACGTGTCTGCATTGTTAACAAAGGTATTTTCGCGGTTGTGCGTCACGTCGCCAAGCGGCATTTCTTCGATAAAGCTAATGTCGATATGCTGATTGATAGCGAACTGCACTAAATCAATCGCTTCGTCATCATTGGTGCCGCGCATTAATACAGTGTTAATTTTGACGCCCTCAAACCCCGCATTGATACTGGCTTGCAGGCCATCCAATACTTGCTCTAGACGACCTGTGCGGGTGATTTTTTTGAATCGCTCAGGCTTCAGGCTGTCGATAGAAATATTAACGCGTTTTACTCCAGCCTTTTTTAGCGCATCTGCGTGCTTTGCTAACTGGCTGCCATTGGTAGTAAGCACCAGCTCTTTTAAGCCATCTAATTTACCCACTTCTTCAAACAGCCACATGGCATTTTTGCGTACCAAAGGCTCGCCGCCGGTAATGCGTACTTTAGTTACACCCAAACCCACAAAAATTTTCACCAATCTTGCACATTCTTCTAGGTTCAACACTTGCTCGCGCGGCAAAAAAGTCATGTCTTCTGCCATGCAGTATTCACATCTGAAATCACAGCGGTCGGTAATTGATAAGCGAATATAATCGACTACGCGGCCAAACTGGTCGATGAGTTGTGCTGGTGTTGAGCTATGGCTGGTCATGATTAGAATTTTTCACTCAAAAAGCTGTCTTAATGTCAGTAAGTAATACTTAACTTGGTTTTAATTATATCTATGTCTGTTTTTAGCCTAAATGCTAATAACCGCCTTGATTAGCGGCCAAATAAGTTTATGATACTAGTGTTTTTAACATTGTCATACGTTTCTGACATTTTTATTTAGGATTGGTTGTGGTGGCAGACTTAACTACACATGAAAAGCTGGATTTAGTGGCGCGAATAGACGCGCACATTGCCAAACACCAACATAGGCCGGGTGCTTTATTGCCTATCCTACACGCCATTCAGGATGATATTGGCTGGGTGCCAGAAGCCTGCTATTTACCTATTTCCAAAGCTTTAGCGCTTTCTGTTGCTGAAGTGCATGGCGTCGTCACGTTTTACCATCATTTTCATACCCATCCGGTCGGTAAGCACGTATTGCAAATATGCCGTGCTGAAAGTTGCCAAGCCATGGGTAGTGAAAAGCTAGAGGCGAATGTCAAGACAGTGTTAGGCATTGATTACCATGAGACCACCCAAGACGGCGCGGTGACCCTGCTACCCGTATATTGTTTGGGCAATTGCGCGTGTTCACCCAATGTGATGCTAGGCGATGAAGTGTATGGCCACATGACAGCGGACAAAGTGAATGAAATAGTGGCAGAAGTGAGGGCGACATAATGGCTTCAGTAAAAGTTTATGTGCCTCGCGATTCTAGTGCGCTTAGTTTGGGCGCAGACCGTACCGCCAAAGCCATACAAGCAGAGGCGGATAAACGCGGCATCGAGATTCAACTAATCAGAAATGGTTCGCGCGGCTTGTTTTGGTTAGAGCCGTTTGTAGAAGTGGCAACCAGTCAAGGCCGTGTGGCATTTGCACCTGTGCAGCCAAAAGACATCCCTGGCTTGTTTGATGCGGACTTTTTAAATAATGGCAGTCATCCACTTAATTTAGGCTTAACTGAAGATATCAGCTGGCTTAAAAAGCAACAACGTTTAACTTTTGCCCGTGCAGGTATTACTGACCCCGTTTCTTTAGATGATTACTTCGCGCATGATGGCTACAAAGGCCTTAAAAACGCGTTGTATATGACAGCAACAGAAATCGTAAAAGCCGTTGCCGACTCCGGTTTGCGTGGTCGCGGTGGTGCGGCTTTCCCGACGGGGATTAAATGGAAGACTGTTTTAGATACGCCCGGTGAACAAAAGTATATTGTCTGCAATGCGGATGAAGGCGACTCTGGCACCTATTCTGACCGCATGATCATGGAAGATGACCCGTTTGTGCTGATTGAGGGCATGACCATTGCCGGCATTGCAGTTGGTGCCACCCAAGGTTATATCTATTTGCGCAGTGAGTATCCACATGCGCTCAAAACACTAAACGAAGCGATTTCCAAAGCAGAACAAGCAGGTTATCTGGGCAGTAATATTTGCGGTTCTGGACACGCATTTCACTTAGAAGTACGACGCGCTGCAGGCGCTTATATCTGTGGTGAAGAGACCTCGTTGCTGGAAAGTTTAGAAGGCAAGCGTGGCCAAGTACGTTTCAAACCGCCACTACCCGCCATTGAAGGCTTATTTGGTAAACCGACCGTGGTGAATAATGTCATATCGCTTGCTACCATCCCCATTATCTTGGACAAAGGTGCGCAATATTATGCAGATTATGGTATGGGTCGTTCACGCGGTACCTTACCAATTCAGTTGGCTGGTAATATCAAACAGACTGGGTTGGTTGAATTGGCCTTTGGAGCCACTCTACGGGAGTTGTTGTACGACTTTGGTGGTGGTTCAGCCACAGGCAGGCCAATCAAGGCGGTGCAGGTAGGCGGGCCACTTGGCGCATTTTTGCCCGAGAGCCAATTTGACACCCCGCTGGATTACGAAGAGTTCAGCAAGATATGGGCGGTGTTGGGCCATGGTGGAATTGTAGCGTTTGATGACACCGTGGATATGAGTAAAATGGCACGTTACGCGTTTGAATTTTGCGCAATAGAAAGCTGTGGCAAATGCACACCGTGTCGTATTGGCAGTACGCGTGGCGTGGAAGTGATAGATCGAATTATCGCGAATAAAGGTAATGCTCGAGAACACGGTAGGCAAGTACAATTGGTACGCGATTTGTCTGATACCATGATCAATGGTTCACTATGTGCCTTGGGCGGCATGACGCCTTATCCCGTGCTGAGCGCAATCAACCATTTTGGTGAAGATTTTGGAATAGAGTCGGCAAAGAAAGCTGCTGCTTAAGGCAGCAAAGAGCCCAGAAATAAGGAAATATTGATGGACGACATTAAATATACAACCCCGCAGTTTCATCCAACACCCGATTTCGGCACACCCAAACGGCTGTCGCAAAAACAGGTCACGCTGAATATTGATGGTGTGGATGTGAGCGTGCCAGAAGGTACTTCCATTATGCACGCGGCGCAAGTTTCTGGCGTCACGGTGCCAAAATTGTGTGCCACCGATTCACTAGAACCGTTTGGCTCTTGTCGGCTTTGTTTAGTAGAAATTGAAGGTCGTAAAGGCTATCCAGCTTCTTGTACAACACCTGTTGCGGAAGGGTTAAAAGTCCATACGCAAACATCGAAATTAGCTGATGTGCGCCGTGGAGTGATGGAGTTGTATATTTCTGATCATCCGCTGGATTGCCTGACCTGTGCGGCCAATGGCGATTGTGAATTACAAGACATGGCAGGCGCGGTAGGTTTGCGCGAGGTACGCTATGGCTATGAAGGTGAAAACCACCTTAAACTCGAAAAAGACGAATCTAATCCGTATTTTACTTTTGATCCTTCCAAGTGCATTGTTTGTAGCCGCTGTGTGCGCGCCTGTGAGGAAACACAAGGCACATTTGCGCTGACAATTGAAGGCCGTGGCTTTGGCAGCAAAGTATCGGCTGGTGGTAAAGATTTCATGGATTCAGAATGTGTATCTTGCGGCGCATGTGTGCAAGCCTGCCCGACAGCCACATTGATGGAAAAAACCGTGATTGAAGCGGGTACGCCAGAGCATAGCGTCACCACTACTTGTGCCTATTGTGGAGTGGGCTGCAGCTTTAATGCTGAGATGAAGGGCGAAGAAGTGGTACGGATGAGCCCGAACAAAGATGGTGGTGCGAATCATGGCCACAGCTGTGTGAAAGGGCGTTTTGCCTGGGGCTATGCAACGCATAAAGACCGTATTACTACCCCGATGATACGTAAAAGTATTCACGATGAATGGCAAGTTGTGAGCTGGGATGAGGCAATCAACTACGCCGCATGCGAGATTAAACGCATTGAAGCCAAATACGGCAAAGATGCGATGGGGGGTATTACTTCTAGCCGCTGCACTAACGAAGAAGTGTATGTGACGCAAAAATTGGTGCGTGCGGTATTTGGCACTAATAATGTGGATACTTGTGCGCGAGTTTGCCACTCTCCAACTGGTTATGGCTTAAAACAAACCATAGGCGAATCTGCAGGCACGCAAACGTTTGACTCTGTGATGCAATCTGACGTGATTATGATTATTGGCGCCAACCCGACTGATGGCCATCCTGTGTTTGCCTCGCAGATGAAACGGCGTTTGCGTGAAGGTGCAAAATTAATCATTGCTGATCCGCGTGCGATTGACTTGGTAGAAAACTCACCGCATGTCCGTGCAGATTATCACTTGAATTTGCGCCCCGGTACGAATGTCGCGCTAATCTCTGCGTTAGCACATGTGGTGGTGACAGAGGGCTTGGTTAAAGAAGACTTTGTACGTGAGCGTTGTGAGTGGGATTCATACATCGCATGGCGCGACTTTGTGGCTAAGCCAGAGAACTCACCTGAAGCCTTGGAAGAAACGCTAGGCGTGAAAGCACAAACCATGCGCGAAGCAGCGCGCCTATTTGCCACTGGTGGCAACGGCGCTATTTACTATGGTTTAGGCGTTACCGAACACAGTCAAGGTTCTACCATGGTGATGGGCATTGCCAACTTGGCTATGGCCACTGGCAATGTCGGGCGCGAAGGCGTAGGTATTAACCCACTACGTGGTCAAAATAACGTGCAAGGCAGTTGCGATATGGGTAGCATGCCGCATGAATATCCAGGCTATCGTCATGTGTCTGACCCTACTGCCAAAGCCTTATTTGAAGCTGCTTGGGGCAGGCCACTTAGCCCAGAGCCTGGCTTGCGCATCCCCAATATGCTAGACCTAGCGGGTGAAGGCCGCTTTAAAGCCCTTTATTGCGTGGGCGAGGATATTGCGCAAAGTGACCCGAATACACAACATGTGACGCACGCATTAGAAAGCATGGAGTGCGTGATTGTGCAGGACTTGTTCTTGAATGAGACCGCCATGTATGCGCATGTGTTTTTCCCAGGAGCGTCTTTCCTCGAGAAAAGTGGTACCTTTACCAATGCCGAAAGAAGAATTTCCCCTGTACGTCGCGTAATGGCGCCAAAAAATGGTATGGAAGATTGGGAGGTGACTGCGAAATTGTCTGAAGCGCTGGGTTACCCCATGCATTACAACCACGCCAGTGAAATTATGGATGAGATTGCAGCATTGACGCCAACATTTAAGGGCGTGAGCTTTAAAAAATTAGACGAGCTAGGCAGCATACAGTGGCCATGCAATGACGAAGCACCCACTGGTACGCCGACTATGCATATTGATGAATTTGTGCGCGGCAAAGGCAAGTTCTTCGTCACCCAGTATGTGCCGACTACTGAAAAAGTGAATGCGAAATATCCATTGATTATGACGACTGGCCGTATTTTGAGCCAATACAACGTAGGGGCACAAACGCGCCGTACTAAAAATGTGGAATGGCACCATGAGGATATGGTTGAAATTCACCCACATGATGCTGAGGAGCGTGGCATCAAGCAAGGCGATTGGATTGGTATTACTAGTCGTGCCGGTGAAACCGTGTTGCGTGCGAATTTAACAGAACGCGTACAACCGGGCGTGATTTACACCACCTTCCATCACCCTGAATCAGGTGCTAACGTAATTACTACCGATAACAGCGATTGGGCCACCAACTGCCCTGAATTTAAAGTGACAGCGGTGCAAGTAACGCGTGTGAACCAGCTTTCTGATTGGCAAAAACATTACAACACCTTTGCTGAGGCGCAAATTGCCTTTGCCAATAAAAGCGATAATACAATCGTGCGGCAGCCAGCGTAGTACACGTTAACCATTGGAAAAGCCAGTATTTATCGTTGATGTGCCTTTGAGTGAGGTCAATGTCACGCGCTGGCGCAATGGTGTCAGCAGTGATGCAAGCGACAAAGTAGCTGAAGAAGTTCCGATCGCCTTGATTTATAACGGCGTTTCGCACGCGGTGATGCTGGCCACACCGCAAGATCTAGAAGATTTTGCGCTTGGTTTTTCGCTATCAGAGGGCATTCTGCAAAGTAAAAGCGAGTTGTACGATGTTGAAATTGTCACGCAGGCACAAGGCATCGAACTGCGTTTGGAAGTGGCCAGTGAAGCTTTTGCCATGCTAAAAGAGCGCCGCCGCAATTTAACAGGTCGCACAGGTTGTGGCTTGTGTGGTGCGGAAAGTTTAGAGCAGGCATTGCGTTTGCCCGTACTTGACCATTCAAAGCTTGAAAGGCCAATGCGAGAAAAAAATACTGCCATGCAAGGCAATACCGATAAGACCTCTAGCGCATCACTGCGAAAGATATCTGCAATCAGCATTCAAGCTGCTTTTAAAGCGATTCGAAGCAAACAAGCATTACAGCAAGCCACTGGCGCCACCCATGCCTGTGCTTGGGTGAATATAAATGGTGAAATTGAATTGCTGCGCGAAGATGTCGGCCGTCATAATGCCATGGATAAACTCATTGGTGCACTGGCCAAGTTGAAAAAGCAGGAGGCTGGATTCGTGCTAACCTCCAGCCGTGCCAGTGTGGAGATGGTGCAAAAAGTGGCGCTGGCCGGTTATGACTTGCTTGCTGCCGTCTCAGCGCCAACAGGTTTAGCCATACGTATTGCTGAGGCTTATGGTGTAACGCTGGTAGGGTTTTTGCGGCAAGAACAATTTGTGATTTACGCTCATCCACAGCGCATCAAAATTTAATTAATTAAAATTCTGTTATATTCAAATTATGCAAAACGAAACCCTGATTAAAATGGCAAACCAAGTGGGCGATTTTTTTGGCGCCGACCCGAATAAATCTCAGGCAAATCTGGAGATAGCCAATCACCTGAACCGCTTCTGGACGCTGGATATGCGCCAGCAAATCGCCAAGTATGTGAGCGAGCAAAACGGTGCTGGTTTGCATGCGCAAGTAGTGACTGCCATTTCGCAGCATCTTAAAACTTAAAAGCACGGCTTGTGTCGGAAGCACTTGTTATAGCGCCACTGATTTTTTTAGCGGCTTTGTTTTTTTCATCAGTTGGACATGGCGGCGCATCTGCTTATTTAGCGGTGTTTGCTTTGGCAAGCATGGCGCCGGCTGAAATGCGACCTGCAGCATTGGGCTTAAACGTGCTCGTGGCCTCCATTGGCCTATATAAATTCTATCAAGTGCGTGCATTTAATTGGTCGTTATTTTGGCCCATTGCACTCACGTCCATACCCGCAGCATTTATTGGTGGGCAAATTACTTTGCCCAATAACACCTACAAAGTGCTGGTAGGTGCAAGTTTGTTATATGCGGCTTGGACGATTTTTAGGAATGCTAATAAAAGTGACGATGTGCCTATAAGGCCCGTGGCAAAACCAGTATTGCTCGGTTTGGGTGCAGGTTTAGGACTTATTTCTGGTTTAACAGGCGTGGGCGGCGGCATTTTTTTAAGCCCTATCTTGTTATATTTTTGTTGGGAAAAAACTAAAGTGATTTCTGGCGTGGCGTCCGCATTTATTTTAGTGAATTCGATCTCTGGCTTAATTGGCGTTTTGACTAAAGCGCCTATTTTACCAACTGGCCTTATTTACTGGGCGCTGGCGGCAGTGCTGGGTGGCTTGATTGGTGCAGAATACGGCAGCAGAAAATTGGCGAATCCGACTATTAGAAAGTTATTGGCGCTGGTGCTGGTATTTGCAGGCAGTAAAATGGTGTTGGGCTAGTTTTTTAACTAGACCAGTTAGTTTAATATTGTTGAAATAATCTAAAACTTTCATGACGTTCGCTAACGCGCTTGCCGCTCCAAATCAGCTTCCAATCCGCGTTCGGCTCAATTTTATCGTGACCTTTTTCATCTTCTATTAAGTATAGATCACAAGTGAGCGCTTGCTCGGTTTCAGCACTCAAAGTTTTGATGCTGGTATAGTAGTGCAGTAAATCGCGCTGCGCGCTGCCTAAATTTTGGCTTTTTACACAGGCATATTGTGTGGGCAAGGCTTTACTCAGGCTAGAAAAAACGGCTTTGTAACTACGGGCTGAGTCGATTAAAGGTAGCCATAAGGTCATTAGTAGCGTCCACACGCAGGTCATGCCAATCGCCCAATTGGTGGCGCTGGAGCGGTTAGAAAATTGCGAGCGAAAAATAGCAAACAACCAGATCAATGTTAGCGCCGCCGCAATTGAAAAAGCAATGACATTGAAATTAATGTGCTGCATACCGGATAAAAATATTAAACGCTCTTTTATTTTAGCCGGGTTGCCAGTTAGCATGGCTACCCAGCCTAGCCAAATCATGAAACTCATTAATCCAAATAAAATTAGCCCAAACCAACTGAGTGCACCGGCAGTGCCGCGCTTTAAAGTTTCAATGCTGCCGCCAGCCATGGCGGTGAGCGGTACTAAAAAGGGCAACGCAAATACTTCCTTATCGTAGCCTAAGCCGATAAATAGCCATGCCATTACAAAGAAAGTGATGATGAGTTGGAATCTCGGTATGTATAGCAATTGGCTACGGTAGCGCCATAACCCCCAAGCCGCCAGCGGCAATGCAGGCCATGCATACCACAGTAGAATCTTTAAAAAATATAAGTGGTTGCTGTGTTTAAACTGCAGTAGTGATAGTGTCCACCAATTTTGAAATACTTCAGGATAATAAATCTGGCACAATATTGACCAGCCTAATATAAGCGGGCTTGCGATTAGAAATGCGAATAATAGAACTTTGGCATAGCTCGTATTGCGCCAAGTACTAAATAAGCTTGGCAAGGTAAGACAGGTGGCTAAAATAATCGCAAGTGGTTGCAAACCAGTGGATAGAAAGCTTACTGCTAACCCTAAGCCTAATAACACACTCGCACGATAAGGTCGCCTTTTAGCCAGCGCAAGTGCATAAAAACTGCTGGCGATGCCGGTAAGGGTCGACACAGCGGGCATCAGGGTGTGTGCGCTAAGTATCAAGCCGAGCGCGCCGATAAATACAAAAGTGGTTTGCCGACCGAAACCTTTACCCCATAGCTCACGACCGGTCATACCTATCATCAGCAAAGTAATCAGCATCCACAAGCCTGTGACAATCCGCGCCGCGTCATGCATCGGAAGTATAGGGCTTAATAATTTAGCCGCGGCGGCGGCAGTTAAATAATATAAAGGTGGATTGGCAATATACGCATTACTTGCTGCACCAGGAGCAATAAAGTTGCTCTTATCGAGCATGGTTTTTATAGTGCTGATAGTGTGCGATTCAAATGGCTTCCACGGTTCATGGCCGACTAAGCCCATGAACAGCCATACTGCACACAACACGAGTAGCATTTGAGTTTTAGCGCGCTCGCCCACTTTTGCGCGGGGAGTAGACATATTGCCTTGCCAATCGTGATCTAGATCAAATCGCATATTTTGCAGAGTTATGAAATATTAAGAGTTTAACATTCTGAAGGCTTCGGAAATAAAATAGGAAAATAAAAAAGGCAGCCAAGCTGCCTTTTTTTATAAAAAATACGAGTGAAACGTAAATTACATGCCGTATTTTTGTTTGAATTTCTCTACACGACCAGCCGTGTCTAATATTTTTTGTTTACCAGTGTAAAACGGATGGCATTGTGAACACACCTCAATACTCATGTCGCGGCCATGGGTAGAGCGTGTTTTAAACTTGTTGCCGCAGCTACAAGTAATGTTGATTTCTGGGTAATTTGGATGGGTTTCAGCTTTCATGCTTTTCTCTCTAATATTAAGCAGTTGCAGTAAGGCGCGCATTATGAATGAATAATGCACAAATAGCAAGGTTAACCTCGGCGCATACTGTCAAAAAAGTCCGCATTGTTTTTGGTTTGCTTGATTTTATCTAGCAAGAATTCCATCGCTTCTAAATCGTCCATTGGATAAAGCAATTTGCGTAGTACCCAGATTTTCTGCAGTACATCTTTTTCGATGAGTAACTCTTCTTTACGTGTACCCGATTTGTTGACATTAATCGCTGGATATAAACGTTTTTCGGCCATACGGCGATCAAGATGAATCTCCATATTGCCAGTGCCTTTAAATTCTTCGTAGATCACATCATCCATGCGTGAACCAGTATCCACGAGAGCTGTAGCGATAATGGTAAGTGACCCGCCTTCTTCAATATTGCGCGCGGCGCCGAAGAATCGTTTGGGTTTTTGCAGTGCATTCGCATCGACACCACCGGTCAGTACCTTGCCGGAGGATGGAATCACCGTGTTATAGGCACGCGCCAGACGGGTGATTGAATCCAGTAAAATGACCACGTCTTTTTTATGTTCTACCAGGCGCTTGGCTTTTTCCAATACCATTTCGGCTACTTGTACATGGCGAGTGGCGGGTTCGTCAAAAGTTGAAGCGACGACCTCACCTTTTACTGAACGCGTCATTTCTGTTACTTCCTCTGGGCGTTCGTCAATCAGTAATACAATCAAAATACAATCCGGGTGGTTGGCAGTGATGGCGTGCGCAATATTTTGCATCATCACGGTTTTACCACTCTTTGGGCTGGCGACTAACAAACCACGTTGGCCTTTACCAATCGGTGCAATCATGTCAATGACCCGGCTAGTAATATTCTCCTCGCCACGAATATCGCGTTCTAAGGTCAGTGGAATGGTTGGAAAAAGCGGGGTTAAGTTCTCGAATAAAATTTTATGCTTGGTATTTTCAGGTGCTTCGTCATTCACCATATCAACTTTTACTAGGGCAAAGTAGCGTTCACCATCTTTTGGTGTGCGGATTTCGCCTTGAATACTATCGCCTGTATGTAGGTTAAAACGGCGAATTTGTGAGGGTGACACGTAGATGTCATCAGTCCCTGCTAAGTAAGAAGTATCAGGCGAGCGCAAAAAGCCAAAACCATCTTGCAGTACTTCTAGCGTACCGTCACCAAAAATACTATCCCCTTTTTTTGCTTTATTTTTAAGAATCGCAAAAATCAGGTCCTGCTTACGCATGCGACTGGCGTTTTCAATTTCATCGGCAATGGCCATATCGACCAATTCGGTCACGGGAAGATGTTTTAGATCAGATAAACGCATGTGAGGACTCGCTTGAGAGGGCTATAAGTATGAAAATACTAGGGTAAGATTGAAAAGGGATAACAAAAAAATTCAGCTACCACAGGTAGCTGAAAGCACATTTAAATATTACTATCAATAAACGCCGTTAATTGAGATTTTGATAAAGCCCCAACTTTGGTAGCCTCTACATTGCCGTTTTTAAATAACATTAAGGTCGGGATACCACGAATGCCATATTTAGGTGGCGTTTGTTGGTTGTCATCAATATTGAGTTTAGCGACCTTCAAACGGCCAGCATACTCTTTAGAGATGTCATCTAGAATTGGCGCGATCATTTTGCACGGCCCGCACCACTCTGCCCAATAGTCTACTAATACGGGCAATTGCGATTGCAACACTTCCTGCTCAAAAGCGGCATCGCTTAAATGTGTGATATGTTCGTTCATGGTGACCTCATTTTTTTGAATAATGTAACGGATTGCAGGCAGGGCCTAGCTAGTATTGAAAATTTTGGTTAAAGCTAATGTTAGTAAAAATTAGATTAATCATTGCCAAATGTTGTTTTTATGATTGGGATGATTGCGAAAAAAACAAGTTAAATATTTATATTAATTATCAGTATAGCAATATCAATTGCCTTATATCAAGCAGTATTGATAACGCTCAAATCTAGAAGTACGTTCTACCAACTTATTAATCTGCACTTTAGTGATGATATTTGCTTGCTCAAGTTTTAAGGTATCGCCCAGCTTACAAAAACCACGCGCGGTAATTACACTGGCAGCTTGCTTTAGGCCTGCAATTTCGGGTAATAATAAAGCTTCCCCTTCAATATTGTCATTGATGAAATGTGCAGTAATGGCTTTTACGCTGGGTGAGATAAGCTCTAAACCAACATCCAGTTGATTCATTTGGTTGATATTAGCCCAGCGCAAAACCGCTAGTTCCCATAGTTTATCTTTACTATTCTTCATGACAACTACATCCCCAATGTAAGCAGCAGCTTGAGATGTGCTAAATTTACGTAGGGCATAGCCGCCTGCGCCTACATTAAGCACTTGCCAGCGTGAAGGTTTAATGACTAATGCAGTATTAGTTGCGTTGAGACTATTACCATCGCTAATTAGGTGATGCGCTATCATGAGCCCAATGCCCAACTCTATACCATCACTTTTCTTTGTCCTAGAAAACACACGGTGTTGTGTTTTGCCAAAATTTTTCATTAGCCGTGCTAACAAATCCTCATAATGGCTTTCAAGTGCATGACTAGGTAAATAGCCATCGTTGGGCACAATACCTTCTTGTAACAAAGTTAAGTGTTGGTGAATTTGCCTTGCTAATTCTACTGTTACTAACAGAACATCGGTTTCATTATTTGGTACTTCTTTGTTTTTTGTGAATGGGATGGGCGGTTTGTCGCCATCCAGACTTACTAAAAATACGCCAACGGGATTATCAATTAAACCCAGAGGCCGTATTTCTGCATGCTCTGCAATATTAGATAGGTAGCTATCTGTTTTTAAAATGTCTGAGTTAGCAAGATGCTGCGGGTCTGCCAGCGCCATCAATAGCATCTGCGCATAGACTAAATTTACAGAGCTCACGTTGTTAATGGCGAGTTGGTCAGTCACGGCCAATTTTTCTGAGCTTTGTTGAATGGCGCAGAAATAAAGCTGGTGTAGTTCTGCCCAAAGGTTTGAAGGCGGCACACGATAGGTAAGGTGATGCACCAAAGCAATTTCTTTGAATGCATGTATTGCGCGATGCACTACCTGCGCAGTGGTTTTGCTATTGTTGATATTTAAAATTTTATTTTGTAAATCAACTAGTGCAAACTTATAACCGTAAGCAAATTCTTGCCAAAGCTGGACAGCTACATCAGCAAATGATTGCTCATTTTTTGTCAGCGGCAGGCTTGCTTCGCTAAAATGCTGTAGTAGTTCCTGATATATTTGGATGGCAGCCGGGCGATATTGCTCTAAAGCATTGTAACGATTGGTGAAAGCGACTTTTTGGCTATTTAGAATTTGCAGTTCATCGATTAAGTCGGTAGCTGCAGTAATGGGGTCGCTAAAGGGGAGTTTTTGAATAAATTCAGCGATTTTATGCGCGCGCGTTTCTGCCAACAAAATTGGGTTATTATCCAAACTTGGCAGTTTTAGACTGATTGGCAATGCACACTCCGCTTTTTTTATTTTGTTATATATTCGAATGTTTTATATTAGTGTGTAATTTTATCTTTGTCACTTTTTTGCCCATTTTTAACAGGTAAAATGCGTTATGTTGCGTAATAAATCATTATTTTTTGTATTTTTGATACTACTCGGTCTACATGTCAATACAGTTGCTGCAACTAATACGAGTAAAAACACTGAATTTAAGAATTTTGTATTAAAAGACACCTCTGGCAAAGTACACGCTTTATCGCAATACAAAGGCAAATGGGTAATCGTCAACTACTGGGCGACTTGGTGCCCGCCATGCTTGGAAGAAGTTCCGGATTTGGTCGCTCTTTATGATAGCCGTAAAAATAAAGATGTGATGGTACTGGGCGTGGCGTTTGATTATGAAAGCGCAGGTGAAGTGGCTGAATATGTGGATGATATGCTGATGTCTTACCCCATAGTATTGGGTGATGATGACACCATTAAGCAAATTGGCAGTGCGGAAGTGCTGCCCACTACTTACATCTATAACCCGCTAGGCAAGCTGGTTAAAACCAAGCGTGGTAAAGTGACCAAGCAATATCTTGAAAGCATCATGGCTAAATAGCTACTTATTTAGCTATTTAGCGACACCTCAATACTATTGCCTGCTTCATCCAGAATATTCAGCTGATTTTCGTCAGCAAACTGAATAACGTGTTCAAAACCTTCTGGGTTCACGTCTTTTAGCTTCATGTCCACTGCCAGGCAACGTACACCATTTAACACCTCAGGTCGCAAATAAGGTGAGTAACGTAATTTTCGGTTTTCACCAAAGGTGGCAAAACTGCTGCACATGCGGTCTACCCAATCGCTGGGGCGGAACGGTTTGCCATCTTTAGTGAGGCCTTGTACAAATATCTCTACTGTTTTTACAGGCTCTTTTTTAGGGGTCATTTTTTGATATTCATTGAAAGTTTTAGTTGATATATTCAAATACTTTTACCACTTTGCTAACGCCATCAGTATTGCTGGCAATGGCTACTGCTGCATCTGCTTCGGCCTTGGTCACTAAACCCATCAAATAAACCACACTGTTTTCGGTGACCACTTTGACGTAATTAGCAGGGAACTGGTTTTCCGTTACAAATTTTGATTTAACCTTAGTGGTGAGGTAAGTATCGTTACTGCGTGAGCCAAGATCGGTTTTTGGCCCAACCGTAATTTCATTAGTGATGGTGCGTACATTTTCAATACTTTTAACAAAAGCTTCTGCATTTGCTTTAGTCGCTTCATCAGGAGTTTCCCCCGTCAGCAACACATTGCGATTGTAACTGGTCACGTTAATATGCGTGTTCTCCCCTAGAGTTGTTTCCACATACTTAACCGCTTTCAGCTCAATATTCTCATCTTCTACATAATAACCAGCAGTGCGTCTATCGGCCGCAACAGCACCGCCAGCCGCAGCGCCGCCCACTACCGCGGGTACGCATGCTACTAATTGAGAAGATAAAATAGTCGCAACAATAAGTTTGTACGCTACATGCATTAAAAGCTCCTTTTATTGTGTGTCAAAGCAAATGTTCAAGTTACGAAAAATGATACGCCAATTATGTTTC
This sequence comes from Methylotenera sp., assembly GCA_036675645.1. Lineage (GTDB taxonomy): Bacteria > Pseudomonadota > Gammaproteobacteria > Burkholderiales > Methylophilaceae > Methylotenera_A. The sequence goes on from JAKFEP010000116.1 coordinate 16,237, forward strand.
GAAAGCATTACGAATCCACTCAATATGTTGCAAGTCGGCAGGCTTTAAATCAGTGCCTTGCATTAAAATAGCATCAAAACGACAAGGCACGTCATCTAATTTTTGTGTTTGTAGGTAGTGCTGTGCGGTTAAAATCAATTTTTGCTGTTTCTGCGGCGTAATGCTGGCCGCAGCGCCTCCAAACTGATTATTATTACGTAGCTTAACTTCAACAAATACCAGGGTTTTAGCGTCTTTCATAATTAAATCAATCTCGCCATAACGGCAGTGGTAATTTTGTACCACCAGTTTAAGTCCACGCTTTGCTAAAAAAGTTGCTGCTAATTTTTCCGCTTCAAAGCCGGCATTGTTTTTATTTAATTGCATAGAGTATAGGTATAGTTACCAGCTTTAGCTTAAAATTCAGGTTATGAGTGATTTAAAAACCAATGGTCAAGGTACATTATATGTGGTCGCCACGCCAATTGGTAATTTGGGCGATATCACTTTGCGCGCATTAGAAGTTTTAAAAGCCGTGGATGCCATTGCGGCTGAGGATACGCGTCACAGCTCAGGCTTATTATCGCATTTTGGCATCAGCAAAAAACTGATTGCCGTGCATGAGCATAACGAGCAACAATCTGCCGAAAAGTTGTTGGCGCAACTGAAAAATGGTGAAAACATTGCACTGGTTACAGACGCAGGAACGCCAGGGATTAGTGACCCAGGGGCTGTAGTTGTCGGTTTAGTGCGCAAAGCGGGAGTTAAAGTGGTGCCGATCCCAGGTGTGAGTGCGGTTATTGCAGCTTTGTCAGCTTCCGGCATTGTACAAAATGGTTTTTATTTTCATGGTTTTTTGCCTGCCAGCGGCGCGGCGCGGCGGAAAGTGCTGGAGAGTTTAAAACCACAACTGGTAACGCTGGTATTCTACGAAGCACCACATAGAATTATTGAAAGTGTTGAAGATATTGAGAAAGTGTTGGGTGGAGATAGACAAGTTACTTTTGCGCGCGAGTTAACCAAGACATTTGAAACTATTTATACCTGCTCTACAGACCAAGCCAGGGCTTGGCTGCAGGCCGATGTAAATCAACAGCGTGGTGAGTTTGTGTTGCTGGTTGAAGCCGCGCCTGCAGTAGAAATGCAAGAAATCAACGAAGAAACGCAACGTGTACTAAAATGCTTGATGACTGAACTGCCGTTAAAACAAGCGGTGGCACTAGCAACCGAAATCACCAGAGAAAAGAAAAATACGCTTTATGAATTTGCCCTTACTTTAAAGCAAGCAAACACAAAGTTACCTTAATCTAGAAAAATGACGACTAAACTTATAAATACCCTGATCCTGACTCGCCCAGATGATTGGCACTTGCATTTGCGCGATGGCGTAGCGCTTAAGGCGGTGTTACCCGATACCGCTCGACAGTTCGCTCGCGCAATCGTCATGCCGAATTTACGTCCACCAGTCACTACGACAGATTTGGCGGGTGAATATCGAGCGCGTATTTTGGCTGCATTGCCAAAAGAGTTGAATTTGGAACCTTTAATGACGCTGTATTTAACCGATAACACTTCAGCGAATGAAATTAAAACAGCCAAAGCCAGCGGCTTTATTCACGGCGTTAAGCTTTACCCAGCAGGTGCAACCACTAATAGTGATTCTGGCGTAACAGATATACTTAAATGTAACGCAGCGCTGGAAGCCATGCAGGCTGTAGGCTTGCCACTGTTGGTGCACGCAGAAGTTACCGATAGTAATGTGGATGTGTTTGACCGTGAGCGAGTTTTCATTGACCGTCATATGACACCTTTGTTAAAGCGGTACCCAAATTTGAAGGTAGTATTCGAGCACATTACCACCAAAGATGCGGCAGATTTTGTGACAAGCGCGCCGAGCAATGTCGCTGCGACTATTACTGTGCACCACTTGCTGATGAATCGCAACGATATGTTTAAAGGCGGCATCCAGCCACATCATTATTGTTTGCCGATTTTAAAGCGCGAAGAGCATCGCCTTGCCCTGGTGAAAGCCGCGACCTCAGGAAATAATAAGTTTTTCTTAGGCACCGATAGTGCGCCGCACGCCAAGCATACCAAAGAATCAGCTTGTGGCTGTGCGGGCATGTATACCGCGCATGCGGCGATAGAGTTATATGCTGAGGTTTTTGAGGCTGCCGGTGCGCTTGATAAATTGGAAGCTTTTGCCAGTTTTTATGGTGCAGATTTTTACGGCCTACCGCGAAACACCAGTAAAATTACCTTAGAGAAAGCTAGCTGGCTAGTGCCGAATGAGCTTCCACTGGGCGATGATCGTTTAGTACCGTTAAGGGCAGGTCAGCAAATACACTGGAAGCTTATTTAGCTTCTTATTCAAATCATCCAACGGTTAAGCCTGTATAGCCAGTAATTGTTTGGCCTCAAAGCACCATCAATCCCATCGTCTGGAATACTGATCAATACTGGTTTGCATTACATGTAATTTTGCATGCTTTTGAGTGTGTTAAAATAGCATCGAAGCTAGCTAGACAGTCGCCGCTTAGCAATAAGGGGAGGAAAGTCCGGGCTGCATAGAGCAAGATGACGGCTAACGGCCGTACGCCGTGAGGCGAGGAATAGGGCCACAGAGACGAGCGTATTTAGTTACGGTGAAACGCGGTAACCTCCATCTGCAGCAAGACCAAATAGGCTGGCAATAGGTGTGGCTCGCACTGCCAGCGGGTAGGTTGCTTGAGCGCATGAGTAATTATGCGCCTAGATGAATGACTGTTACGTGTAGCGATGCACGACAGAACCCGGCTTATCGGCTAGCTTCTTTTTTTATTTCTCTTAGTCCTTACATGCAATTCAATCACATAATCAGCATTAGTAATATTTCACATTCACTTAATTTAATAAGTAATTGATTTATATAACTATTGTTTTTTCTGCAAAAATACGCTAAGTCTTTGTCTTATAAAGAAAAAACCTTAAAAAGTCCTTGCAAAGCGCTTTTATTTTATCTATAGTCGCAATTGGTGGGTAAAAGTGGGTTTTTGTGGGGAGTTGTTAATTCGACTAAGGGTTGTTAGTGATTCCTCACTTTTTAAATGAATAATTTAAAAATTAATATAAGAAATTATAAGGCTTCAATCTAAAACATGTTTCGTGGTACTACAAATTTAAGTATGGATGTCAAAGGACGCTTAGCCGTTCCGGCTAAGCATCGCGAAGCACTTCAAACTAAGGTAGTGCTAACCGCGCATCCGCACGGTTGCTTATTACTGTATCCGCAACCTGCATGGGAGCCGATTGAGGCAAAAATGATGGCGTTATCTTCTTTTGATAAACAGTCATCTGGTTTGCAGCGCCTATTGGTGGGTTATGCAGAAGACATCGAGCTTGATAGCGCAGGCCGCTTATTGGTATCGCCGACCTTGCGCGAGTTTGCAGGTCTGGAAAAAGAAGTCATGCTGGTCGGCCAAGGCAGCCATTTTGAAATGTGGCATCTCGAAGCCTGGCGTAAGCAGCTGGGCAGTTTAATGGCAGGTGGTGATATTGAGATGCCCGCAGAATTAGAAGGTTTTTCACTATGATGATGGGCGCAAACCCGGCGCCCAACTTACCCACGGTAACATTATTAAAGTCGTCACCAGCCACCATGTCTTCAGCCCCTACCCACATCACAGTTTTACTCAATGAAGCAGTAGAAGCGTTGAATATTAAGCCTAACGGTACGTATATTGATGGCACATTTGGCCGTGGCGGGCATAGTAAAAAAATACTATCCAAGCTAGATGAAGAAGGTCGTTTATTTGCCATGGATCAAGATTTGGCTGCTATAGAAACTGGCAAATCCATCACCGATACGCGATTCAAGATTGAGCATCGGCACTTCTCTGAAATTAATCAATTAGCAATCAATAACAAGTTAACAAGGGTAGACGGCATTTTGCTGGATTTGGGTATTTCGTCGCCACAAATCGATGAAGGTGAACGTGGGTTTAGTTTTAGGTTTGATGCACCGTTAGATATGCGTATGGACCAAACGCGTGGCAAAACAGCCGCTGAGCTGTTAACCACAATTTCAGAGCAACAATTAGGGAAGGTAATAAAAGACTATGGTGAAGAACGGTTTGCTAAGCAGGTTGCAAGGGCGATTATTAAGGAGCGCACTGACGGGCGCCCCATCACCACTACAGGACAGCTTGCCAAGGTCGTGGCAAGTGCAATCCCCAAGGTCGAACCGGGGCAGAACCCTGCAACGCGCACCTTTCAAGCTTTACGGATTCACGTCAATCAGGAGCTTGAGGAGTTATCGCTAGTTTTGCCGCAATGCCTGAATCTATTGGCTGTCGGTGGACGCTTGGTGGTGATTAGCTTTCATTCGCTGGAAGATAGAATGGTGAAACGCTTTATACAATCAGAGGAAAATCGCGATGATTTGCCTTCTAACTTTCCGATTAAAGCTAAAGACTTGCCTCAAGCACGACTGTTTTCGATTGGACATGCCATTAAGCCAAATGCCAGCGAAGTTAAGCAAAACGTGCGCAGCCGCAGTGCAATCATGCGCGTGGCAGAAAGAACCGCAGAAGGGGTAGTCGCATGACCCGCTTAAACTTGATTTTGTTTTTTGTATTGATATTTGTGAGCTTGGGAGTAGTGACTGCCCAGCACAAAGCGCGAAAATTATATTTTGAATTGGAACAACAACAGGATTTGGCCAAAAATTACGAAACCATATTTGGTCAAATGCAGCTAGAACAAAGTACTTGGGCGATGCATTCGCGCATAGAAGAGCACGCAACCAAAAAGCTCAAAATGCAGGTGCCAGACGCGAAGCGCATACAAGTCATTTCGCTGGAAGAAATGACAGGTAAAAAATAGATTGAACACAATGGCTTATAACAAAACGCAGCATCATATTGTAAAACTGCCCGCTTGGCGCAGGCGCGTGCTGCTGATTGTCGTATTAATAGGCTTTGCTGGTTTGTTTTTGCGCGGCATTTATTTACAAAGCTTGCATAAAGAGTTCCTGCAGAAGAAAGGCGATGCCCGCTACAGTCGTGCATTAGTCTTGCAAGCACATCGCGGCAAAATCACCGATAGAAATGGTGAGTTGCTTGCCATTAGTAGCCCGGTGGAATCGGTATGGGCTAGCCCACCTGATGTGGAAATAAGCAAAACCCAGAAATTGGCGCTGGCTAAATTGCTTGGCATGAAAATTAAAGATATAGATAAAAAAATCGTCAATAAAACGGGAAAATTTGTTTATTTGAAACGTCGGATCTCACCCGAGTTGGCTGCCAAGGTGATGAGTTTAAAGATTTCCGGCGTTTTTTTGCAGCGTGAATACAAACGCTTTTACCCTGCTGGCGATGTGACCGCACATTTGGTGGGTTTTACCGGCATTGATGATACTGGGCAGGAAGGCTTTGAGTTGGCGCAAAATGCCACGCTTTCAGGCAAAAAAGGCAGTCGCCGAGTTATTCAAGACAGAAAAGGTCATATTGTTGAAGATTTAGAGGCCGTTAAAGTGCCACAAGATGGTCATGATTTGGTGTTGAGTATTGATCGGCGTATCCAATATCTGGCATTTAGGGAGCTTGCCAAGGCATTGGAAAAGCACAAAGCTAAAGCAGGCGCGGTGGTGGTGCTGGATGCCAAAACAGGTGAAGTATTGGCGATGGTGAATATGCCAACCTATAACCCGAATAATCCAGTCAATATTAAAGGAAAAACGCGCAACCGTGCGATTACTGATATGTTTGAGCCAGGCTCTACCATGAAAGCGATTACGGCGGCTGCGGCTATGCAGTTTGGCGACTATCGTCCAGACACCAATATTCAGACTGCGCCAGGCTATATGACAATAGGGCCTGCCACCATTAATGATGCACACCCACATGGCATACTCACCGTTGCCGAAGTGATACAAAAATCATCTAACGTAGGTGCCGCCAAAATGGCACTCAGTTTAAAAAAAGAAGAGTTGTGGAGCACGTTTAATCAGCTTGGATTCGGCACTCGCGCAAATATTGGCTTCCCGGGGGAGGCTGCCGGCAGGGTGCGCCCATACAAAACTTGGCGTCCGATTGAGCAGGCGACCATGTCTTACGGCCATGGCATTAGCGTGACGTTGCTGCAGTTGGCACGCGCATACACAGTGTTTAGTAACGAAGGTGAATTAAAACCTATTTCATTGTTTAAATTAAAAGAATCTCCCATTGGGCATCAAGTGTTTTCTGCACAAGTGGCTAATGACGTCAAAGACATGTTGGAGATGGTTGTAAAGCCAGGTGGTACCGCATTGAGGGCACAGGTGGCAGGTTACCGCGTAGGTGGTAAAACCGGAACAGCGCATAAATTAGGTCCTGCCGGCTATGAAAAAGATAAATATGTGGGTTCATTTGTAGGCATGGCGCCAGCCTCTAATCCGCGCTTGATTATGGCGGTAATGATAGATGAACCTAGTCCAGAAAATGAGCAATATTATGGCGGTATTGTAGCTGCACCCGTGTTTAGTGCAGTAATGGCTGATGCCTTACGCATGCTGGCGGTACCGCAAGATTCACCCAATAACAATATTGTGATTCCACCTGAAACCATTGAAGATATTGATGTGAAAGAAGTGGTATGACAGCGCACAGCATAAAAACGCCTATTAAGCATATCACCACGGATAGCCGCAAAGTACAGCGCGGTAGCTTATTTCTAGCATATCCAGGCGATGCCTCTGATGGCAGGACTTATATTGCCGAGGCGATTAAAAATGGTGCAAGTGCAGTGCTGTGGGATCCAAAAGACTTTAAATGGAACGCAGACTGGAAGGTTGAGAATCAACCCATTAAGCAGTTGAGATTGCAGGTAGGCAACATTGCCAGTCAATTTTACAACAATCCTTCGGCCAAACTTTGGATGGTAGGCGTGACTGGCACCAATGGTAAAACTTCGATTTCCCAATGGTTAAGTCAGTGTTTTAACCATTTGCAACGTAAGACAGCGGTGATCGGCACGCTCGGTAACGGCTTACCTAACCAGCTGAGTGAAACCAGCAATACGACACCCGATGCAGTGCTGCTGCAAAGCATGTTGGCGAGTTATGTAAGTGAAGGAGTTGAAATTGTTGCGATGGAAGTTTCTTCACATGGCTTGCATCAAGGACGTGTGCGTGGCGTCAAGTTTGATATCGCTGTGCTAAGCAATATCAGCCGCGACCACCTAGATTATCACCAAACGTTCGAGGCCTATGCCACTGCTAAGCGCGGCCTGTTTGAGCATAAAGGGTTGAAATGCGCTGTGCTAAACAGTGACGACACCTTTGGCCAAGTACTTGAAAAGGATTTAAAAGCAGCCGGTAAAACGGTGCTGACTTATGGCATCGAGCAAGGGGATGTGCGGGCAGTGGATATAAAATTTGCTAATACACACTTTACATTTAATGCGGTTACGCCATCTGGCACTGTGTCAGTGAAGGTCAATTTAGTTGGTAAGTTCAATGTGTATAACGTGCTGGCAGTACTGGCTACTTTGCTCAGTTCTAAAGTCAGTTTGGATGACGCCATAGAAGCCATCTCTCATATTGAGTCTGCCAAAGGGCGCATGCAAATGCTGGGTGGTAATGGGGTGCCACTCGTTGTTATCGATTATGCGCATACGCCAGATGCGCTGGAAAAAGTGTTGGAAACCCTTAAAGCACAAGCCAGATCAAAACTAATTTGCGTGTTCGGTTGTGGCGGCAACCGCGACACCGGTAAGCGCCCTCTGATGGGTAAGGTGGCGGGTAAGGTCGCGGATGCAGTGATTGTGACATCTGACAACCCACGCGATGAAGTACCGGATGCGATTATTGAAGACATCACAAAAGGCATGCGTGGCAATTTCATGGTCGAGCAAGATCGTGCCAAAGCAATTTTAGTCGGCATTCTCTCCGCTAAATCAAATGACATTGTGCTGATTGCCGGCAAAGGCCATGAGGAGTATCAGGAAGTCAAAGGTGAAAAACACCACTTTAGCGATATCGAGCAAGCTAAAGCAGCCTTAAAAATATACGCTGAGGCTGGCACATGATGAAGAATTTAAAGGTAAGCACATGCTAATGCTTTCTGATATTGCCAAAGCGGTGAATGGTCAATTGCTCGGGTCGGACGTGCGATGCGAAAGTGTCGGTTCAGATAGTCGCAAGGTGGTTAAAAATCAGTTATTTGTCGCAATTAAAGGCGAACATTTTGATGGCAACGCCTATGCTGTGGAAGCGATTAAACAGGGTGCAGCCGCGGCCTTAGTAAGTGATGCCAATACACAAGCCCGTCCAGCCGTGCTGGTGGTAGATACACGCTTGGCGCTAGGTCAGCTTGCCAGTTATTGGCGTGCCCAGTTTACCCTGCCACTGGTAGCGGTCACCGGCAGTAACGGCAAAACAACGGTAAAAGAAATGCTTACGGCGATATTAAATGTAGCCGATAAAAATGTATTGGCTACGCAGGGCAACCTCAATAATGACATTGGCATGCCGATGACCTTGCTTAAGCTACGTAAACAACATGCGTATGCAGTAATCGAAATGGGCATGAGCCATGAAGGTGAAATTCGTTACCTGACCAATATAGCCAAGCCAAATGTAGCGGTGGTGAATAATGCCGGCATTGCCCACCTCGGAGAGGTGGGCTCGCGCGAAGGCATTGCGCGCGCCAAGGGTGAGATTTTTGAGGGCTTGGGGAGTAATGGCATCGCAGTCATTAATGGCGATGATGCTTTTGCGGATTATTGGCAATCACTCAACGCCAATAGAAAAATCATCACTTTTGCTTTAAATACGAAAGCTGACGTCACCGCCAGTTATGAAGAAGTGGCTGGTGTCAGCCAGATAACACTGACAACGCCAGCAGGCAGCATTGACTTTAAGTTGAACGTATTGGGCAAACACAATATTACTAACGCACTAGCAGCGAGTGCCTGCGCGTTTGCGCTGGGCATTTCAAATGCAGATATTGCACGCGGCTTAGAAAGTTTTACCGCAGTTAAAGGTCGTTTGCAACGCAAAGCTGGCTTTAATGGCGCTAGCTTAATTGACGACACTTATAACGCTAACCCGGACTCAATGAAAGCTGCCATTGATGTACTGGCAGGCCAGCAAGGTAAGCAAATTTTTGTCATGGGTGATATGGCAGAACTGGGCGCAGACGCAGCTCAAATGCACGCTGAGATTGGCTTGTATGCAAAGCAAAAAGGGATCGCACAATTGTTGGCATTCGGTGAATTCAGCCGGCAAGCCTGCCAGATGTTTGGGGAAAATGCACAGCATTTTACGAGCCTGGACGTATTGGTGCTGCGCTTAAAAAACAGCATGCAGACCAATACGACAGTGTTGGTTAAAGGCTCGCGCTTTATGCAGATGGAGCGCGTAGTAAATGCGATAGAAATAAAAGCCGCTACAAATAAAGCGGTTTCAAAAGAATTGATGGAGGAAAAGTAAATGTTATTAGAACTTGCAAGATATTTTGCACAGGATATTCGCGGTTTTAATGTGTTTAACTACATCACGCTGCGCGCAGTGCTGGCGACACTGACTGCACTGATTATCTCGTTTATGGTCGGTCCAAAAATGATCCGCAAACTGACTGAATATAAAGTGGGCCAAGCTGTGCGTGACGATGGCCCACAAACGCATTTGGTAAAAGCGGGAACACCCACCATGGGCGGCGCACTGATACTGGTAGCTATTGGTATCGCGACGGTGTTGTGGGGTGATTTACATAACAAGTATATTTGGGTGGTGCTGGTGACCACTTTGGGTTTTGGCGCGATTGGCTGGGTGGATGATTATCGCAAAGTGGTGTACAAAAATCCTAAAGGGTTATCGGCTAAAGCGAAATATTTTTGGCAAAGTGTGATTGGTTTGGGTGTGGCGATATTTTTATACCAAACATCAGCTAGCCCAGCCGAAACAACTTTAATCGTACCGTTCTTTAAATCCTTGGTGCTGCCTTTAGGTGCTGTGGGTTTTATTGTGCTGACTTATTTAGTGATTGTGGGCTCTAGCAATGCGGTAAATCTGACAGATGGGCTGGACGGTTTGGCGATTATGCCAACGGTAATGGTGGGTAGCGCGCTGGCTATTTTTGCTTATGTAGCGGGGCATTTGTATTTTTCCAAATATTTGGGTATTCCTTATGTGGCAGGTGCTGGCGAGTTGATGGTATTTTGTGCCGCCATGGCAGGGGCTGGTTTAGGATTTTTATGGTTCAACGCATATCCAGCTGAGGTGTTTATGGGCGATGTTGGGGCGTTGGCTTTAGGCGCGGCATTGGGTGTTGTGGCGGTGATTGTACGCCAGGAAATCGTACTATTTATCATGGGTGGTGTGTTTGTGGTAGAGACGTTCTCGGTGGCCATACAGGTGATGTATTTTAAATACACAAAATACAAAACAGGCATTGGCCAGCGCATTTTTTTGATGGCGCCATTGCATCATCATTATGAGCAAAAAGGCTGGAAAGAAACACAAGTGGTGGTGCGGTTCTGGATTATTACCATGATGTTAGTACTAATCGGGCTGGCTACACTGAAGTTAAGATAAGTGAAATTAGGTTACGTGATATTAAGTTAAGTAAATGAAACTACAACTACAAAATAAACGTGTATTGGTGCTGGGGCTAGGTGAAACTGGCCTGTCTGCATTGCGTTGGCTAGACACTCAAGGGGCGATCCTCAGCGTGGCTGATTCACGCGATAACCCACCTAATTTGGATGATCTGATCCAAAAAATGCCGCAGATTGCGGTGCATACTGGTACGTTTAAAGAAAATATATTGTTGCA
>JAKFEP010000133.1:0-4539 GCA_036675645.1 Methylotenera sp.
CTTGGCGATGATTATTTACGCCAAAATTCGCCACGGAAAAATAGAAAAAATGCTGCTGATTAACGGCGCTATCATTAGTGTATTGGGTGGCGTTACTCTTTTACTGCAAGATAAAACTTACATTATGTGGAAACCCACCGTGTTGTATTGGCTGTTAGCAGCGGTTCTTTTGATTTCTAACTTGTTTTTTAAAAAGAACTTTATTCAACAAATGATGAGTAAAATAATGCAGGCGCCCGCCACTATCTGGACTAAACTAAATTTAGCTTGGGTAATATTTTTAGTCGGCTTAGGGTTTTTAAACCTATATGTTGCATTTAATTACACTGAAAATGCCTGGGTTAATTTTAAATTGTTCGGTGTCACTGGCATGATGTTTGTGTTTGTGATTTTGCAAACCTTGATATTAAAAAAATATTTAATAGAGCCAACTGAACAAGAAAGTAACAAATAATGCTCTATACGATTATGGCCGAAGATGTTGAAAACAGCCTTGAAAAGCGCCTAGCTACAAGGCCTGCACATTTAGCGCGTTTAACTGCACTACAAAACCAAGGCCGATTATTGCTCGCTGGACCTTTTCCGGCAATTGACAGCGTAGATCCTGGCCCTGCAGGGTTTAGCGGTAGCTTAATAGTGGCAGAGTTTGCGGATTTAGAGGCCGCAAAAACGTGGGCTGAGGCTGATCCATTTGTCAGCGCGGGCGTTTATGCAAACGTTACAGTAAAACCATTTAGAAAAACGCTACCCTAATTGACTTTAAGCCGCCCTACGTGAATTTAATTGAAACTATCCAACATCGGCTGGCCAGTTTACAACCAGTTATCCTTGAAATACAGGACGATAGCGCCTTGCATGCGGGGCATGCAGGCAATACTGGTGGCGGGCATTTCACTCTAAAAATTGTAAGCTCGCAATTTTCGCAAAAATCGCAGATAATACGCCATCGCTTAATTTATCAAGCACTTACGGACTTAATTCCACAACAAATTCATGCATTAAGCATAATTGCAATTTCTCCTGATGACCCCAAATGACTTTTTGTGGTTTAAATTATAACCAGTTAAAACTTACTGCACTCTCAATTTAATTAAGGATTTCCAATGAAAATCTCGCAACTTATCGCTACTGTTTTCGCAGCCACTACACTTTCATTTGCAACTGCTAGCTTTGCAGCAGACCCTGCGACAGTAAACGGCAAACCCATCAAGCAAGCTTGGGTCAACTACATTATGAAAGATGCGCAGGCGCGTGGCCAAAAAGGTGATGGCTTAAAAAATGCAATTATTAACGAATTAGTTGGCTCAGAACTGGCCTACCAGGAAGCGGTAAAACAAGGTGTAGATAAAGACCCCGACTTAATCATAGCCTCAGAAATCGGTCAACGCAAATTGGTAGTCAACGCGTTTTTGGCTGATTATATGAAGAAAAATCCGGTATCAGATGCCGATAAAAAGGCCGCTTATGAGCAATATAAAAAAGAGTTAGGTGATAAAGAATATAGCGCGCGTCATATCTTAGTTAAGACAGAAGCCGAAGCCAATGAAGTGGCCGCGGCGGTTAAAAAAGGCGATTTTGCTAAAATCGCCAAAGAGAAATCACTCGACCCTGGCAGTAAAGATAAAGGTGGCGATTTAGGCTGGTTCTCACCCGCCGGCATGGTAAAGCCATTTAGCGATGCGGTCACAACCATGAAAAAAGGCGAGATTAGCGCCCCCATTCAAACTCAATTTGGCTGGCATGTGATTAAGCTGAATGATGTCCGTGCCACTCAGGTGCCTGCTTATGACAAAGTAAAAGATGGTCTTGAGCGTACGTTGCAACAACGTAAATTAGAGAAATTGATGGTGGGCTTAAAAGAAAAAGCGAAAATTGAAGTGCCTGGAGTGACCAAGTAAAAGTCTAGGTAAGTTGTAATCTAAAAAGCCTGCTTTGCAGGCTTTTTTGTCGTTAATAAAAATCAGTCTTAATTGCGAACTATTATCATTTAGACTATACTAACGCTAGACTTCACCCTTATTAGGAATCCCCATGTTTGAAACCCTCATGATTGCATTTAGAGAAGGCCTGGAAGCTTTCTTGATTATCGCCATTACCTTAGCTTATCTTGCCAAAACTGGTGGCGAAAAGCTAATTCCATCCGTGCGCCAGGGCTGTTATGTGGCAGTGATTGCCTGTGTAATTTTAGGCGTGGTATTGGCTAGAATTGGTGGTCTCACCCCCTTCTGGGAGGGTACATTGGCTTTAACCGCCGCTGTTTTGGTGATTACCTGTACCATTCACATGCTTAAAATGGGCAAGCACATGAAACGTGAAATCACCTCCGCCATTGATAAAGCGGTGGCAAATCCATCCAGCGGCGCCAAGTTTGGCATCTTCTTGTTCGTGCTGCTGATGATAGGCCGTGAAGGTTTAGAAGCCGCCACCATGATTGCTGCTCTGGCACAAACTACTGATGGTACACCGCTAGCCATCGGCGGCGCGATAGGCGTTGCCTTAGCAGGCATGGTTGCTTGGGCTTGGAGCAAATACGGTCAGCGCGTGAACCTTGGCCTATTCTTCCAAGTTACTGCGATTTTTATGGTGTTGTTCTCGATTCAACTACTTATTTATGCATTCCATGAGTATACGGAATCTGCAGAAATCGCCAGCTTAGGCCTGATTGATAACGCTTATTGGCATGCAGCGACCGAAGATTGGGGACCGGAAGGCCGCATTGGTGCATGGATTTCATACAGTCTATTATTAGTACCGCTGGCATTTTTGGGCTACAGTATTTTTGCCGGTAAGAATACACCGAAATTAGCCGCAAGCAAGTAGGCCGTTTTTAATTTAAAGCCATTCAACTAAAATTGAATGGTTTTTTTGTGCCTAGTTTTTGCATTAGGCTTTATCAATCGTCCGCGCCAAACATGTAGCGCTTTCTGTTAAAATACTGGCTGCTCATTTTTCAAACATTAAGCCCAGCCTTTCATGTCTAACTCTTCTGCTAAATCTTCTTCTGGCACACACTTTTTAAGCTTTCGCGGCAGCCCTGCCTTATCAACTTTCCGTCTAGATAAACTGCGTAACACATTAAAAACTGCTGCCCCTAGCATCACCGACATCCGTACTGAGTTTGTGCATTTTGTATTTAGCAACGCTGCATTGAACGAGGTTGAGCAGAATGCTTTAAAACAAATCCTGACCTATGGCGCGCATGCAGATGATGCTCTAGGAGGCACCAAAAATAATACTAATGGCCATGCGGCCTCTGGCGACATAAAAAATAACTCTAAGCAAAAAGAGTTATTTTTAGTTATTCCGCGTATCGGCACCATTTCACCATGGGCATCGCGCGCCACTGATATTGCCAACAACTGCGGCTTAACCAGTGTGTTACGCATCGAGCGCGGCATTGCCTTTTATGTCGAGAGTAACGGCGAGCTAAGCGAAAATGAAAGTGCAGCACTAAAAGCCGCCATTCACGACCGCATGACAGAGATGGTGTTGCATAACTTAAATGATGCCGAAAAACTTTACCATCACGCCGAGCCAAAACCGTTTAGCAGTGTCGATATCCTGCAAGGCGGCGCAACTGCCTTAAATGTCGCCAATAGCGATATGGGTCTGGCGTTATCACCAGACGAAGTGGATTATCTAGTCGATAACTTTAGCAAAATTGGCCGCAATCCAACCGATGTCGAACTGATGATGTTTGCGCAAGCCAACTCGGAACATTGCCGCCACAAGATTTTTAATGCGGACTGGGTGATTGATGGCGAACAGCAAGACATTAGCCTGTTTGGCATGATACGCAATACGCATAAACTTAACCCTGGACACACCGTGGTTGCCTATTCTGATAATTCTTCCATCGTTGCCGGTCAAAAAACACAACGCTTTTACCCTAATTCAAGTGGTGAATACGACTTTACTGAAGACAATATGCACTACCTGATGAAGGTAGAAACACATAACCACCCCACTGCCATTTCGCCATTCGCTGGCGCGGCTACAGGCGCAGGCGGCGAGATACGTGATGAGGGTGCAACAGGTATTGGTTCTAAACCGAAAGCGGGTTTAACTGGCTTTTCCGTATCTAATTTAAACATTCCAAATTTTACACAACCCTGGGAACATTATTATCCCCTCCGTCCTAATTCTAACTCGCAAGCGAGTCATGGGGAGCTATACGGCAAACCTAGCCGAATCGCAACCCCGTTACAAATCATGACCGATGGCCCACTCGGTGGTGCCGCCTATAACAATGAATTTGGTCGCCCGAATATTGCAGGTTACTTCCGCACGTTTGAATTAGAAAGCCCTGATATTAATGGTAAAGCTGAAGTGCGTGGTTACCACAAACCCATTATGCTGGCTGGCGGTGTCGGGAATATTTCAGATAACCACTCACACAAAAACACCATCCCAGCAGGCGCAGCCTTAATTCAATTAGGCGGCCCAGCCATGCTGATAGGCTTAGGCGGCGGCGCAGCCAGCAGTATGGATACGGGTAGTAATACTGAGAATCTAGATTTTGATTCTGTGCAACGTGGC
>JAKFEP010000114.1:0-4489 GCA_036675645.1 Methylotenera sp.
ACCACTGTGGCGGTGAATAGGCCGAAGGCGGCGATGATCAGCAGCACCGACAGCAGGATAAAGTCCTGCGGCCAGAAGGTCGCGCCGAAGATGTAGTAGCGGTGTTCGGCCAGGTTCCACAGCACGGCCTGACGCCCGCCCCAGTCCAGCCAGGCGGTGCCGAAGAACAGCAGAAACAGCAGGCCGGCGCCGTACAGGCGCAGATTGCGGAAGCGCCCGCTAAAGCTGCGGGTATGGATAGGCCCGCCAGCCTGGGACGGCGTCAGGCGCACAGGCCGCGTGACGTCGATGGATTCCACTATCCGCGCGGGGATGCGCTCGCTCATGACAGCTGCCTTATCAAGTTTTCAAGATAAGGCAATGGTCGGCGCGTTAGCGGTCGTATAACAGATTCAGGTTGTTGAATAAAAAGCGGATCAGATGGGCGCCAGACCCAGCTTTATCCTGGTTCGGACTGCGCTGGCGCATAAGCAGTGCATCGATGCTTTGGGGCTGAAATGGGCCTTGTGGACTGCTTTCGACCCATTGCTGCCGGTGGGAAAAGGCAGGAACCGGCCAGGAGCGGCCCGTTCAAGCAGGAAATAAATCTGTCATCTTTTCGTGATCCGGACAACTCATCTCCGATGAATGAGCCAATGGTATGGACCCTATGTCATTTGGCCTAAGACCATGGTCCATCGGATGTGGTGGCATGAGACAAGCAGTTATTTAATTTTGATAAATTTGTTGTTTCTGAAAGCTTTCTTAAGCTCATTCGCCATCTCACCCACCAACTGCTCGGCATAATCTTTGGCGATGGCAAGTCCTGTGGTCTTTGCTACGACTAGCAAGGAAGTAATATCATTTTCGTTGCCGCAATTAGCACACACGACAAAACTCCCTGCCGGAGGGGAATAATCCTCCCAGGGCAACGCAAATTCATTTGAGCGGCAGAAAGTGCAACGTAATCTGATTGCTTCTCTGAGCTCTTCCATAACTATGCAAGCCCCGATAATGATCCAGCCAGTCCTCCCACTATAGAGCCTACCAGTGGGTGCTCAAGAAATTTAGACAGCCGACTCTTGGCTTCTTTTTTATCTTCATCTGCAGCGTCGGATGCATCAATTTTCTGTAGTAGTTGATTAAATACATTATGAATATTTTGCACATTACCGTTTCCAACCTGTGCAGGGCCGTGAACATTCAGAGTCGCGATTTGCATGCTAGCCCCGAGCTCATATGAGCGATTTTTACCGTGTTTCACTGAGATTGCTCTGCTTTGCCCTTCCTCTGTCAAAAGGATGTGTGTGAAATTTCCCGTGCTTTTCTTCAGAAGCGACCGGGAATTGCAAATATTAATGATTCTGTAGAGATGATCTTCGGGCCAGTTGAATTTTTCATCTACAGCTGTGCGATCAGTCTGCCCCGCTACAAAGGAAAAATAGACGGACTTGATAGTTCCGCCAATGTCCTCCATGTCATCATTCATGTAAGTCAACAGCAAGTCTATGTCAGATTGTATTTTTTCTGCGTCCATGTTTTGCCTTAAGTCCATAGTGGTAATTGGAAGCAATAGGTGAATTCAAAAATCCGCCTCAACAGTAAACTTCACAGTGCTCATAAATCTAGCTATTTCACTTGGAGTTGCATCCGGTGGGCAGCGTTTAATAAAGTCAGATACAGATTTAACAATTGCATAATTAAAATCTTCCCACTCTCCGAAAGAGTAAGAGAATCTAATGAGATCACAAAGAATAAAAGTTTCTCGACCTTTGTCTTTGTTTTTAGGTCTGTGAAAAATTTTATTTTCTAATACTGTAATCTCCATATGATCCGAATATTTATCATGATGGGGGTGAATAATCAAATAGTCGCTTCTGTCTCTGGGGAGTGAGGTGCCTTTAGGCAGCTTTCTAGTCAAAACATTTTGGTTGTCTTTGCTTATGTTGCATTCTTTGCAAGCAAGTGCTAAGTTCTCAGGCTCATATAGAAACTGTGGGTGCATGGCTTTGGGGATAATATGCTCTACATCCCACGTCAAGCCATGGCGCTGCTTGTGTTCTACACGGCAATAGGCACATAAGAAGCGCTGTTCCAAAAGATAGTGATTACGTATCGAGCTTCTAATGCTGACGATTGGCCCAGTTGTGTCATTCCATTGAGTGTGATCAGAGCCATTATAATTTTTTATAAAATCGGCATCCGCGCCACTAAAAGAGATTTTTTGCATATTAATAAATGGCCTCGACCTGGCCTATCAGATGAAATACCGGGTCGGTGTCCGATAATAACTTTCTGGTTTTTATGAGTTGAGCAATATTGGATCGATCTTCAAAGGATAGATCGTCGCGCCTAGATAACTTCGTTAGAATTAGCAAGGTTAGGCGAACAAGGTATTCGTTGTTGAAGCCTGGAGAATGAAATATTTCCGCAAGCTGGAAGTCTGCAGATCGTTTAGCGTACTCGCGCGAATAATAAAGTTTCTGCTCCTCTAAATTCAGCACGTACCCGTTATCAGTTGTTAGTCCTGCAACAATCTGAGGGGAGTGAGTTGCTATTATAAAATGGCAACCATAGTAACCAGAAAATACCCTTTGCAATTGGTTGACAATGCTTGACTGCCAACTGGGGTGAAGGCTGATCTCGGGCTCGTCAATGCAAATTAGAGAACCATTTTGAATAGATCCTGCAATACCTAACATGATTGTCAACATGCACTGCTGACCAGAACTGGCTTGACTCAATCGCAGTCTGGATTTTCCGCGTGTGCTAACCAATGTAACGTCAGAGATCCTCACTAGTTCTGACTTTACTAGCGGGATCAGGTTGAGTATTGTGCTGTGCTCCCTACCCAAATAGTTGTCGCGAAAACCAATTTCAATATTTGCTTTTGCATGATATTTAAGGTCTTCGTATATGTGGCCCATGCCAAGATCTGGCTTGCCGTGCTTGTTCTCGTTTTCAAAGAGAAAATCTATAAGCGAGGGGTCTAATTTGTGGTCATAAAGATACTCTCTGCTATTGGATATTCTGGACAGTTGTCGCTTGTCTAGCAAAAACTTAATGTCCAAATAGGGTTCGAATCCAAGATATTCGAAAATGCTGCTAAGATGGTCGAGCTTTTGCCGGCCTTCAACCAGCCCTTCCAATAGAGATGTAAGACTGTTTGAGATGTTGAATCCTGACTTGTTATCAGCTCCAATATAATTGTAGCTGATACTGGGTGCTTTTTTGCTGTAACCCGGCAGAGGAAATCTGTCGTGGCGGCCGGTTGAGACGGCTATTACATTGGTGGGTCTTATTGTGGAGTTTGGAGAGCATCTAATCTCTCGATTAGGGTGGAAATTATAGTTCCCGCTGTCAAGCATTGTTCTTTTATTTTCTAACGCCCGTTGCGTGAGTCTCGGGAGGTTGTCGTATGGCGGAAGTTTTCGATAGTATTTGTCTAATTTAAAGGAAACGTTCGAGTAATTGGAGAGCTCAAATGTTTCCTCTGTATTGAATATATAGTTGCTGACGATTTTTCTTAATAATCTACTTTTTCCGACGGCATTCTGGCCAACTACTAAAGTAAACAAGTTCTCATTGGTATCAGATGCGCGATAGTCTGAAAGGGGAATCCATCTCCCATCACTTTGGACTTCTTCAATTTTGAAATTCATTTTCTTAGCATCCTGGCTTTATAAAATTTTCTGAAAATATGAAACTCTCGCTGAAAGTTTCGTAGCAAAGATTTTGATTGTTTGAATATTGTTTGAAGTGAGCAGTAACGAAACTAAAAAGACAATGGCTCATCCTCCAACTCTTGATCATAGGGCTGAACGTATCTAGGGGGCAATCATAATGCCATCTTGCTCACTGTTGAGTCTCTAACTGAATCGCCCAGGGTTTCGTAGACACATCTGAGTGGCTGCTATTGGCCGATAGTTACCCGATATACACCTCCGCTCTGCTGCGCCCTAGAGCTTAACCCGAACATCTGCTCCGTATTTTCTCCACCAATCTGAGTCTGTTCTGCGCGCGCTCCGCCACGACGCCTTCGCCGGGGTGGCGGCCGACGAGATCCTCGGGTCGCCCCGAAATTCTTGTTCCTGCCGCGCAAGTTCAAGTTCGACCTGTGCGCGGCGGGCAAGGGTCGCGATGCGGTGCAGATGCACGATATCGGCCTGCGGCTGTACCGCGGCCGCTCTTTCGCCGGCGTTAACCGCTTGGCGCCAGGTTTTAGCACTGAGCTGTCGCTTGGTTAAAAAACCATCTATACCTGACGGGTAGGCCCGCGACTCATGGGCGAGGTCGCGGGCGCCTCGCTGTTCTCTCCCCGAGCTGTGGCGCAAGGGAATGACACTTATGCCGCGCAGTTGGGCCACAACTGCACGGCACTGTCGGGAGAAAGGGATTGATAAGTGCGCAGACGGGTACCAAGCGGGCGTGCATTAGTTCCCAGTTGCTGCGACTGGTGTGGCCCTTTGCCCTGGTGATTCTGCTGCAGTCGCTGCTGGCCGGCGGCAGC
>JAKFEP010000187.1:0-4463 GCA_036675645.1 Methylotenera sp.
CGCGCCATGCAACTATTGAAACCGCGGGCGGGTGAAAACATTGCGGATTTCTTCTGCGGTATCGGTAATTTTACCTTGCCGATTGCCCGTAGTGGTGCGCAGGTACTTGGTTTGGAAGGCTTAGCCAACTTAGTGGATAGAGCCAATGAAAGCGCGCAACTAAACAGCATTAACAACGTAAAGTTTGGGGCGGCAGATTTATTTAAAATGACGCCAGAAAGCTTAGCTGAACTTGGCGTATTTGATAAATGGTTGGTTGATCCGCCGCGTGATGGTGCGTTTGAGTTGGTGAAAGCAATTTCGCCAGAGACTTCGCCAGCGTTGATTGTTTATGTGTCTTGTAATCCCGCCACGCTGGCGCGTGATGCAGGTGTGCTGGTGCAGGAAAAAGGCTACCGCTTAAGCGCGGCGGGTGTGATAAATATGTTCCCACACACCGCGCATGTAGAGTCGATAGCCTTATTTGAAAAGCTATAGAATTAGCTAACTAGCCTTGACGCGTACCAAAAAAATTGGTGGTGGTTCTGCGGTTATCTACGCTGTAAGCAGTGTTGCCACCTACTGCCAGCAACAATAAGCCGCCCGCAATGGCCATATTTTTCAGGAATGAAATCATCTGCATTTGGTCAGCAAAGTTACTATGGAACAGGGCTGCGGAAAGGATGCAAAAAGCGGCTAGTGCAAATGCCACCAGACGTGTTTTATAGCCAACGACCAATGCAATGCCACCCAGCAGTTCTAGCGCAATGGTTGGCCATAACAATAGACCTGGCAAACCTACAGACTGCATATAACCGATGGTGCCAGCGGGATCTTTAATCTTGCCAATGCCTGCCAAAATAAAAATAAGTGCCAACATAATGCGACCAATAAGTTGAATCAACCCTGTCATTTTTTGCTCCCAGTTTTTAAAATATAAGGCATCATAAACTTATCGCGCTAGCTGTGCAATCTACACAAAATACTTTATAAAATATAAGCACAATTGACTATAAAATCCTGTGTAAAATCATGCCTATGTTAAAAACCCCTTTAGCACTTTTGCTGGTTTTGTCTTTGCTTACAGCCTGCCAGAAAAGTGCCGCGCCCCCACAGGAAATCCGTTTTGGAATTGCACAGGCGCCGCTTAATCTCGACCCGCGCTATGCCACTGATGCTGCCTCAGAACGGGTGAACCGCCTGATTTACCAATCTTTAGTCGATTTTGATGCAGCCTCGAAACCCGCATGGCTATTAGCACGTGGCGATGTTGTAAATTCACTTGAATACAAATTTACACTACAAAAAGTCGCCACTTTTCACAACGGCGCTACGCTTACTGCGCACGATGTAAAAGCGACTTACGATTCTTTATTGAGACTTAAAGATTCGCCACATGCAGCTGAATTTTCCAACATAAATGCGATTGAAGTGGTCGATAATAAAACGCTTATTTTTAAATTAAAACAGGCAGATCCGCATTTTATCGGCAAGCTGATTATCGGTATTTTGCCTAAAAGTTTAATCAAGCAAAATCACGATTTTTCGCACAATCCAATTGGTAGTGGGCCGCTGAATTTTGTAGCTTGGCCGCACGATTTAAAGCTAAAACGTACTTCGGATAATCAACTGATTACCCTGCAAGAAGTGAAAGACCCAACTGTACGCGTGCTAAAACTGAGGAAGGGTGAAATCGATTTGATGCAAGGCGATTTACCACCTGAGTTGGTGAAACATCTGCAAGGAATGTCCAGCATCCGAGTGGATACTGGCTTAGGGGCTAACTATTCATACCTCGGCTTGAATATGCAGGATGAGTTGCTAAAAAACCTAAAGGTACGCCAAGCCATCGCGCATGCAATTGATAGGCAGGCGATTATCGACAAAGTGATGGTGAGCAACAGCCGAGTGGCAGGTGCCATTTTGCCACCACAGCATTTTGCCGGTAATGCCAAATTAATACCTTACGATTACAACCCTGAGTTGGCTAAAAAATTGCTGAATGAAGCAGGCGTTAAACTGCCGTTAAAATTAGTATATAAAACCAGTACGGATGCTTTTAGGGTGCGCTTGGCCACTATTATGCAAGCGCAAATGGCGCAGGCGGGTATTTTGCTGGAAATAAAAAGCTTGGATTGGGGCACTTTTTTTGCTGATGTGAAGGCAGGTAATTTTCAATTGTATGGCCTGACTTGGGTCGGCATCAAAACGCCAGAAATTTATAGCAAGGCTTTTGGTAGTAATTATTTTCCGCCGAATGGTTTTAATCGGGGAAGATACTCAGACGCTGAATTAGACCAGCTACTGACACAGGAAAATTGGCCAGCCGCCACAGAGCGCATTCATGTGCAGCTGCCTTATATTCCTCTGTGGTATGAAGGCCAATTTGCCGCGATGCAAAAAAATATCGTGAACTATGCGCCAAAGCCTGACGGCAATTGGGACGATTTAGCAATTATTGAAAGAACTGCGACAATTGGAAGGCAGCCGCAAAAAGCTCGGCTACAATAAGCATATGCGCATCGAAATACTCATCTCAAATCAAACCTTAACGCTGTATGACGCCGATGGCGGCCTAGTCGCACGCTATCTCGTTTCTACTGCTGCCAATGGCGCAGGTTGTATCAAAGACAGTGGCTGCACGCCGCAAGGGGCGCATATTGTTCGCGCCAAAATAGGCGCAGGTATGCCTGTGAATACGGTTTTTGTGGGGCGTAGGCCTACAGGTGAAATTTTTACACCTGAACTGATGGCGCAATTTCCGAATCGTGATTGGATTTTAACGCGCATTTTGTGGTTAAGCGGCAAAGAGCTTGGCAAAAATCGGCTGGGCAATGTGGATACCATGCAGCGCTATATTTACATTCACGGCAGCCCGGATTTGACAGAGATGGGCAGGCCGGGCTCGCATGGCTGTGTGCGCATGCGTAATGCCGATATGATTGCGCTGTTCGATGCGGTAACTGTCGGCACCCGCGTTTTTATTCAATGATCAGGCACATACTCAGTGTTGCCAGTGTCATTTTTGGCGTATTGCTCCTTACCTTTTTACTTATTCATTTAGTGCCTGGTGACCCAGTTGAGGTGATGCTGGGTGAGTCAGCCAGCATGGCCGATAGGAATGCATTGCGCGCCGATCTAGGCTTAAACCAATCGTTGCCTAGCCAGTTTTCCAATTACTTGGGCAAGCTCACCCATTTAGATTTAGGCCATTCCATTCACACCAAACAGCCTATTATTGACCTGATTAAAGCGCGCTATCCTGCAACCCTTAAACTGGCAGTTTTGTCGCTATTAATTGGTTTAAGTATAGGCATTCCACTTGGCGTTTATGCCGCGCTTAAGGCGGGACATTGGCAAGATATCGTGGTCACGATTGTTTCAGTGCGGCTATCCGCTATGCCTGCCTTCTGGTTGGGCCCCATCCTGATGCTGGTATTTGCGGTATGGCTGGGCTGGCTGCCTGTCAGTGGCATGGATTCGCGCAGTTCCATTATTCTGCCTGCGGTGACGTTGGGGTTTGGGTTGAGCGCCATCCTCACGCGTATGACGCGCACCAGTTTGCTGGAAGTACTCAACGACGATTTCATTCGCACTGCGCGCGCCAAAGGCTTGAGAGAACCCACGGTGATTATTCGCCATGCACTACGCGCCGCTTTACTGCCGATTATCACCATTGTCGGCTTACAAATGGGTAGTCTGCTGGCGGGGACCGTCATCACTGAAACCATTTTTAGCTGGGATGGTATTGGCAGGCTGCTGGTAGAAAGCATCGAAAAACGCGATTACCCAGTGACACAAGCTTGTGTGCTGGTGATTGCGCTGAGTTATGTGTTGGTGAATTTGCTAACCGATGTGCTGTATCGATTTGCCGATCCACGCGTGCGAGCAACTGGCTAAATCAATCGTATGAAAATATTTGCCCTGTCTATTTTGGTATTTTGGCTTCTGGCTGTTCTCATCGGACAATTGGCTGGATTGCAAGCCAATGCCATTGATTTAAATGCAATTTTAGCCACTCCAAGCGCCCAGAATTGGTTAGGTGCCGATGACTTAGGCCGTGATATTTTGGCAAGAATACTAGAAGGCATACAAGTATCTTTTTTTGTCGCAATTGTTGTTACTGTTATAACGATGCTGGTTGGAGTAACGGTTGGCTTGCTGGCAGGTTTTTATGGTGGCAAAGTAGATGCGCTTTTAATGAAAATCACCGATATTTTTTTGGCTTTCCCCGGTATTTTATTGGCGATTGCGTTTGTGGCGGTGTTAGGCGCAGGCATCAGCAATTTGATTTTGGCGCTCTGCATTACCGGCTGGGTTAGCTATGCACGGTTAGCGCGTGGGCAGACATTAAGTTTGCGCAATCGCCAGCATGTGCTGGCGGCAGAGTCACTAGGTGCAACCGTACCACGGCTGCTAATCAAGCATATTCTGCCATTATTGGGTTCTGTTTTGATAGTGGAAGCGACATATAGTTTGGCCAG
>JAKFEP010000127.1:0-4455 GCA_036675645.1 Methylotenera sp.
CCCATCCACGAGGTAAGGCCAATTACGATCATTACGTTAACGATAGAAGGCGTTAAAAAAGCGATAACGGCGAGAATAAGGAAAAAACTCGGGATAGACAGCATGACATCGACCAAACGCATGATTAAAGTATCTACCCAGCCGCGATAATAACCAGCGATTGCACCTAAAATAATACCAATGGCGGTGGCGATACCAACTGCCACCAAGCCTACCAATAAGGAAATACGGCCACCATAGAGCATACGGCTCAGCACGTCACGACCTAGTCCGTCAGTACCCATCCAGTGTTGCCAGGAAGGGGGAAGCAGAATGGCTTTGACGTTAATATCATTGGGGTCGTATGGCGCAATCATTGGCGCTAACATCGCCAGTAAAAATACCAGTACGATAATCGCGAACCCTGTTTTAGATAGGGGGTTCTGCAAGGCTTTTTCTAATAAACTTTTATTGGTTAAACTTTTGTTCATTCTGGCTAGTACTCGTTTAATTATTTTAACTTTTCATCACGCCGCGGCGTACACGCGGGTCTGCCCAAGCATAAGCAATATCAGCTATAAGATTACCAATAAGCGTGAGCGCTGAGCCGATAGTCAGAATGCCCATCACCACTGGGAAATCGCGCATCATCACCGCATCGAAAAATAGTTTGCCCATACCAGGGATGGCGAATATGGTTTCTGAAATGACTGAGCCGCCGATTAAGCCTGGGATGGATAAGCCGACAATGGTGATGAGTGGTAGCAGGGCGTTTCTTAATGCATGGGTATAAACGACATTATGTTCGCTTAGCCCTTTAGCTCTAGCCGTTGTGATGTAATCCTGATGAAATACGTCTAACATCCCGTTTTTAACAAACAGCGTAATGCCCGCTAGGCCTGTTACAGAAGGAATGACGACGGGTAAAAATAAATGGCTTAAGCTATCTTTGATCTTGCCCCAAGTGTCAAATGAGTCGTAATTGATGCTGTGCAAGCCAGAAATAGGCAGCCAATTGTTCACTACACCTAGCCAATACATCAGCAACAAAGATAGCCAAAATCCAGGAATAGAAAAACCAATAAAGTTGAACAGCGTAATGGATTTATCTTGCCAAAGACCATATTTTCTTGCCGCGACAATGCCTAATGGAATCGCCAATGTGAGGGTAATGATTAAGCCTAAAATATTAATCATCAAGGTAATTGGCAACGCTTGTTGAATCATACCTTTCGTGACATTGCCGTCTTTGTCTTTTGTTTGCCAAAACACAGGTTTTTGGTGGCTGGCGAAAGAGTTGCCAAAATCTAGCGTGGTCATGCGCTTCAACCACAAGCCATATTGCACAATGACTGGCTTATCTAAATTGTACAGCTCCCGCAATTTTTGGCGCGATTCTTCACTGGTTTTTGGGTTGAACGAGGCTTCGTTATTGGTTATGTCTCCCGGTGCTAAGTGCATAATAAAGAAGGAAATTAAGCTAATTCCTATTAATAAAGGAATCATCCATAACACGCGTTTAATCAGGTATTTAAGCATATAAATTTTTATAAGTATTAGTCAGCACTTATCTCTGTTCGGACAGATGCAGATCGCCTTAACTGCTCAGGGATATACCAATCGTAAGTATTCCAGCCCACACCAGCCGGAGGTGCGGGGTTATCGATACCTTTAACGCGCTTATGAATAGCACTTAAGCCGTAGCCTGCAGACAAATATACAATTGGGCTATCTTCAAGCAGAACACGTGCAAATTCATGGTAAATCTTCTGGCGTTTATCTGGGTTCAATTCCGTGCGGCCTTGCTCGAGCAACTTATCGATGTTGGGGTTATTGTAACCAATAAAGTTAAATTGGCCTGGTGCTTGCTGGCTAGAATGCCAAATATTGAACTGGTCGGGATCTAGCCCTAGCCCCCAACCCAAAATTACCACGTCGAAATCGCCCGTTTTAATAAAGCGGCTAATAAAGCTGGCCCATTCAATGGCGCGAACATTGGCTTGTATCCCTACCTCTTTTAAGCGGCGTTGAATCAACACTGCGGATTTTTCGCGCTCTTTATTTTGATTGGTCAGAATTTCAAAGCTAAATGGCTTCCCATCACGCTCTAACACGCCATCACTGTCAAAGTCGGTAAAGCCTGCTTCTTTTAATAAAGCTTTTGCTTTTTGTGGGTCGTAAGGGTGGGGTTTTAAATTAGGGTTACTCCAGCGTGTGCCAGGCTTGTAAGGTGAGGCGATATCGATACCCAAACCTAAATAAACACCATCAATAATCTCTTGTTTATCAATGGCATAGTTAATGGCTTTGCGCACACGAATGTCATCGTAAGGCTTGCGCTTTAAGTTAAAGCCCATATAAGTATAGCTATTACCAAGCTCTTTGTAGAGTGCTAATTTTTGCTTAAGCTCTGGTCGCGCTGGGATAATGCGCGCGTACTTAATCGGGTCTAGCCCCATGCTGTCAATATTATCCGCCATCAGCTCTAAAAACTGCGCCGACGAATCTGGAATGATGCGCGTCACCAAGTTATCAATTTTAGCTTGGCCAAGTACTGATGATGGATTGCGTGACAGCTTAATATTTTCGCCATTCGTCCAGCTGTCTAGTTTGTAATAATTGCTACCTACTGGCTTGCGCGCAAAGGCGGTGGTGTGTAAGTCATGACCTTGCAGCAAATGCTTTGGCAATATCTGCAAACCAGCCCAGCTATCCAGCGCAGGGGCATAGGCTTGATCGTAAGTCACACTAAATGTCAGTGCGTCAGGTGTTTCGGCATTCTTAACCAGCTGATAATCTGAAGCATATGGGCTGCGTGTTTTTTCGTCAGTGACGGCCTGCCAGGTCCATAATACATCTGCACTGGTGAGTGGCTTTCCATCAGACCATTTGAGATTAGGCTTAAGCTTGAAGATGATAGTTTTTTGATCGTTAGATATTTGCCAACTCTGTGCCAGCTCACCTTCCAAGTCTAAGTTCTTATCGTATTTGAGGAGCTTGTTAAAGATATTGGAAGCAATTGCGCCAGCCGCGGATTCGCCAGCGACCATATAAATTAATCCAGAAGGCTCACCAATTGTAGCATCTATAAAAGTGCCGCCTGATTGACTCGGGTAAGTTTTGTTGAGATTGTTTAAAGCCTGGGGGCTTAGAGTTTGAGAGGAGTCACCGCAAGCACTAAGCACTAAGCAGAAAGTGATGAAACTAAATTTAGCATTTCTATTTAAAAACTGATTGGTTAGAAATGCTAAGTTTTTCATATGGTTACTATCTTAATCGAATATGTGACCTTGCGCTTATGCGTTTGGACGGCTTATGCTTAGTTCTTATACTTTTTTTGTTGGTACTTGTTTTTTTGCTTTTAAAACTCGCTTTTTTAAATCCACTATCTTTTATGGTCAAGCTTTGTCCCACTTTAACTTTAGTACTTCTCAAACCGTTCAGTTTCATTAATGTTTGAGAGCTGGTGTCATACTTGGCTGCTAATGCGGTTAATGTTTCACCTTTTTTAACCTTGTGTATGATGCGGCGAGCGATTTTAGGTTCATCGGCTTCTGTAGCATTCCCAATATTGTTGCTTGCTAACTCGCTTGCGTCAATAGTCTCGACATCGTCTCTGGAAGATGCATTATAAATGGCAGGTACCAACATAGTTTGAGAGGTGCGTAATTTTCCAGTGGTAGACAGACTATTCACCGTGCGTAATTGGCTAACATTGGTACCAAATTTTTTGGCAATGCTGTCTACACGTTCACCTCGCTTGGCGTTGTAAGTTTGCCAGCTAGTGAGGGGTTTATCGTAACTGGCGAGGTTGTCTGCAAAACGTTCTGCTGCCCAAACTGGTAATAAAAGTTGGTGTTTTTCGCCTTGCGAAGTTATCACAGGGCGGTTATAGCTAGGGTTAAGCGCACTAAATTCCTCATCAGATATCTCAGCTAGTTGTGCTGCTAATTTTGCATCGATTTGTTTGGGTGTCGTCACGCGCGCAAAATAAGGGCGATTAGGCATGGCAGCAATCGTGAGGCCATATTTTTCCGGCTCTGACATAATGTTCTTAATGGCTTGTAACTTGGGCACATAGTTACGCGTTTCTGGTGGTAAATTTAAACTTTGGTAATTAGTGGCCAGGCCTAGGCGGCGATTTTTATCAATCGCGCGCTGTACCGTGCCTTCGCCAGCGTTATAGGCAGCTAAAGCAAGGTCCCATGAGCCAAACATACCGTGTAGTTTTTGCAGGTAATCCAGTGCAGCATTGGTAGCTGCTGTCACATCGCGGCGATTATCGACCCACCAGTTTTGTTGCAGGCCGAAATACTTGCCGGTGGCAGGCACAAACTGCCAAATGCCAGAAGCCTTGCTGCGTGAGTAAGCTTGCGGGTTAAATGCACTTTCTATCATTGGCAGAAGAGCAATTTCAGTTGGCATGCCGCGTTTTTGCACCTCTTCTACAATATGAAACAGGTAGCGTTGACTGCG
>JAKFEP010000088.1:0-4422 GCA_036675645.1 Methylotenera sp.
TTTATGTTGCGCGAAGGCAAAGTAAAACGCGAGATTTATTGCACCGATATGGTGTACGAAGATTTAACCTCTGGAAACCAAATTCTGAATATTTTAGGCCATTACTGCGGCATTAATCGCCATGATGTGCCGATTGATGGCAAAACCAGCTTTACCATTCCCAATGTGCCTAATCTTAAATTTACATCAGTGGCACTAAAAAGTGCTGCGCCCCCATATTCCCCGCATCGTAATGACCCCAAAGCAGGCGATACGATAGGTGTACTGATTGAAGAAATTAGTACTGGTAAAAAATGCTGGTACTCGCCTGGCTTGGGCGAAATAGAACCACATTTGCCAGAGTTAATGCGCCAAGCAGATTGTATTATGGTCGATGGTACGTTTTGGACCGACACCGAAATGATTGATATGGGTTTGATGACCAAAACTGCGCGTAGTATTGGTCACAACCCACAATCGGGTGAGGGCGGCATGATAGAAAAGCTAGATGAGTTTGGTCCTAAAAATGGTCAGGCAGTGCGCAAAATATTGATACACATCAATAATACCAATCCAATTTTAAGAGAAGATTCTGCCGAGCGAGCAACGCTCAGCCAGCATGGCATAGAAGTCGCCTATGATGGTATGGATATCATTCTTTAGGAGAAAGTAATGAACGCATTAACAAAAGACAATTTGTCCCAAAATATGCCTTGGACGCGCGAAGAGTTTGAAGGCAAACTGCGCGAAAAAGGCAAGGGCTATCATATCTATCATCCGTTTCATGTGATGATGTATGAAGGCAAGTTAACCAAAGACCAGCTGCAATGTTGGGTGGCGAATCGTTTTTATTATCAAATTTCAATTCCCATGAAAGACGCTGCAATTCTTTCTAATTGTGATGATGTTGAAGTGCGTAAACAATGGATTGTGCGAATTACTGACCATGACGGCGTTGATGAAGAAGGTAAAAAAGCGGTTGGCGGCATTGAGGCTTGGATTCAGCTTGGTGAAGCGGTTGGTTTAACGCGAGAGCAAATCACCTCACTTAAGCTGGTTAGCCCTGGTGTGAAGTTTGCAGTGGATGCCTATGTGAACTTTGCTAAACAACGTAGCTGGCAAGAGTCAGTCTGCTCTAGCTTAACCGAGCTATTTGCACCCCATATTCATCAACAGCGCATCAGTTCATGGCCAACCATGTATCCATGGATTAATGAATCAGGTTTAACTTACTTTAAAAAACGCTTAACTGAAGCTAGACGCGATGTAGAGCAAGGCTTGAGCGTGACGCTAGATTATTTTAGCACTTCACGCGAGATGCAATTAAAAGCGTTGGATATTTTGCAGTTTAAGCTTAACGTTTTGTGGGTGATTGCCGATTCTATTATGTTGGCTTCAACCGTAGATATTAAGGTGGACGGTAAGGATTATTTTCATCAACCTGTTATTAACTTTGACTAAAATTTGATTAAGAACTAGCTATGGAAAACAATATCCAACATTCAGACGTGTTTGCTATCGCACACCATCACCGCTTTCAATGGGAAGAGGCGCAGCAAAGTTATGTGATACTTTTTCCTGAAGGCATGGTCAAACTACATGGTGGTGCGGGTGAAGTGATTAAACGGGTAGATGGGATAGCCAGTGTAGGTGATATCGTAACAGAACTGAAATTGGCCTTTCCAGATGCAGAAAATATTGAGGCAGACATTATTGGGATGTTTGACATGGCTTATGGTAAAGCCTGGATTAGAAAAGTGAACTAAGCGGTACTTACAAGCAGTAATTAGGAGTAGCAAATGACACAGACATCATTAGGTGAGTCAGTCGTACAAAAAGAGATTCAGTCTCAAGCGCAAAATAATGGCGTGGCGGCTAATATCACGCATACCCAGCCCTTATGGTTATTGGCTGAGGTGACCTATCGCTGCCCGCTACATTGTGCTTTTTGCTACAACCCAACCGATTACGACAAACATACACAAAACGAACTGAACACCGAGCAATGGATTCAAGTATTACGTGACGCACGTAAATTGGGTGCGTTACAGCTTGGTATTTCCGGCGGTGAGCCTTTATTGCGTGATGATATTGAAGATATTGTGATTGAAGCCAAAAAGCTTGGCTATTACAGCAATTTGATTACCTCAGGCGTGGGTTTGACTGAAAAGCGTATTCAAGCCTTCAAAGATGGCGGCTTGGATCATATTCAGCTCTCCATGCACGACATTACTGAAGAGATTAATAACTTCATCACTAATACGCGCACTTTTGAACTGAAGAAAAAAGTCGCCGCCATGATTAAAAATCATGGCTACCCAATGGTATTAAACGTGGTGATACACCGCTACAACATTGGGCATATCAAAGAGATTCTAGAGATGGCAGAAGCGCTCGGCGCAGATTATGTGGAGCTTGCCAATACGCAATACTATGGCTGGTCTTTAGTGAATCGCAACCAATTAATGCCGCTTAAAGAGCAGATTGATTATGCTGAAAAAGTGACTAACGAATTCCGCGAAAAAGTCGGTAATAAGATGAAAATATTTTTCGTGGTGCCCGACTATTTTGGCAACCGCCCTAAAAAATGCATGAACGGCTGGGGCGAAGTCTTCATGATTGTAACGGCAAATGGTGATGTGTTGCCTTGCCACTCAGCGCGCGTACTACCTAATATTGAGTTCCCGAACGTACGTGAAAAAGGCTTGGAATGGGCTTGGAAAGACTCGCCCGCATTTAATAAATACCGTGGTACGGATTGGATGAAAGGCCCTTGTGTTACCTGCCCAGAGAAAATGAATGACTTGGCAGGCTGCCGTTGCCAGGCATTCTTGCTGACTGGTGATGCGGAAAGCGCTGATCCGGTCTGCTCATTGTCACCGAATCATCATTTGATTGAAAAAGCGATTGAGGATTCTAAAAATCCCGTATTGGCTTCTCAGCCCATTATTTTTAGAACGGATAAAAATTCTAAAAAATATGCCAGTGGCGAATCTAGGGAACGTGTTGAAGAGTTTCACGCTTTGCCTTAGTCTGTCGTTATAATACGAAGGCGCATTGTCTTAAAAGATAATGCGCCTTTTTCATTTAGAAGAAATATAACTTTAATGAATCCCCATTCTAACTTGTTGGTTTACGTTTTAGCTGCGTTGGCCGCATTGGCGCCGTTCGCCATTGATACCTATTTGCCAGCATTTCATGCCATGGGTGCCGATTTAGCGACATCTGACGTGCACATTCAACAAAGTTTGGCGGTGTACTTGTTACCTTATGCCTTAATGACGCTGTGGCATGGTGCCATTTCTGATTCGATAGGCCGCATTGCCACCATAAAATGGGGCTTAGGCGTATTTGTGCTGGCCAGTATTGGCTGTGCATTTGCACCTAATGTCGAAACCTTATGGTTCTTTCGTGCATTACAAGGCGCTAGTGGCGGGGCTGGCAACACGGTGGCGCGTGCCATGGTGCGCGACCTGTTTGAAGGTGCGCAAGCACAACGGGTAATGGCCACCATTCAAATGTTGTTTGGCATCGCGCCTGCAGTAGCACCCATGATTGGTGGTGCCTTGCTTGGGTTTAGTTGGCAAAGCATTTTTGTATTTTTGGCGATATACGCTGCGATTAGCCTGTGGGCGGCAGTGAAGTTTTTGCCAGAAACCATGCCACCAGAAAAGCGACTCAAGCTTTCAGCAAA
This sequence comes from Methylotenera sp., assembly GCA_036675645.1. GTDB lineage: Bacteria > Pseudomonadota > Gammaproteobacteria > Burkholderiales > Methylophilaceae > Methylotenera_A. Next base: position 3,674 of record JAKFEP010000088.1, read on the forward strand.
AAACGTACTCACCAGTTACAAAACCATTTTTGGTGATGCTGAATTTGCAAAACTTTGTATTGCATTGGCTGCGGTATTTTCAGCATTTTTTATTTACGTGCTGGGCAGTCCAATGTTTTTGGGTAAGTTGCTAGGGCTTTCTCCGCAGCAATATGCTTATTTATTCGTGCCTACTGTCGCGGGTATGATTTTGGGGTCATATTTGGCTAAACATGCGGCGGGTAAGTATTCAGCAAAACGTGTATTAAATGCTGCGTATGCGTGGATGTTTGCGGTTGTTTTGCTTAATATTGCCATTTCATATTGGCTACCAGCCAAGCCCATTTACAACATTTTACCGATTGGCTTGTTTAATGTCGGCATGGGCTTGGTGATGCCGATAATTTCATTGGCCGCGCTTGATAGGCACCCTAAAATCCGCGGAACGGCAGCATCGGGACAAGCCTTTGCGCAAATGCTGTTTTCAACTGTTTCTGCAGGCATTATCGTGCCCTTGGTGTGGGACAGTGTGTTTAGTTTGGCTTGCACCATGCTGGCTATTTGGTTGATAAGCTGGCTGATGATTCGGCAGACAGCGCTTTGGAAAGATTAGCGTTTAGATCGAATTACGAGGGTTATAAAACCCAATTATATACATTTCCAAGTCAAATAAACCCTACAGTCAAACTCAAGCTGGTGGTAATCAGGCTCCATATATTGGCATAGCTGGTAAAAGGCTTTGTCATGGTTGCGTTCTTTTAAATGCGCTA